>JAHWKK010000021.1 GCA_019347945.1 Acidobacteriota bacterium
CGATCTGGCTTCCTCTGCGGGTACCGTCAAAGCTGCGGGGTATTCACCCGCAACCATTTCTTCCCCACTGACAGGAGTTTACAACCCAAGGGCCTTCATCCTCCACGCGGCGTTGCTGCGTCAGGGTTTCCCCCATTGCGCAAAATTCCCCACTGCTGCCTCCCGTAGGAGTCTGGGCCGTGTCTCAGTCCCAGTGTGGCCGATCACCCTCTCAGGCCGGCTATCGATCGTCGCCTTGGTGAGCCGTTACCTCACCAACAAGCTAATCGAACGCGGGCCCCTCTCAAGGCGAGAGCCGAAGCCCCCTTTGATCCGTAGATCATATGCGGTATTAATCCGAGTTTCCCCGGGCTATCCCCCACCTCGAGGCAGGTACCCACGCGTTACTCACCCGTCCGCCGCTCGACTCTACTGAAGAGCAAGCTCTTCAGCAGGCCTCGCTCGACTTGCATGTGTAAAGCACGCCGCCAGCGTTCATTCTGAGCCAGGATCAAACTCTCCAGTTTTATCTGTTCGCGAGCCCGAAGGCCCGCAATTCGAGTCTGATTCGTTCCGGCACAGCTGATAACGCTTGCTGTTGCATTCGGAAACATGATTACTTCAATTTGGATCGCTGATGCGATCTCAAAGGAATCACGATGGTCCTACTTCCTATTCAGTTTTCAAAGAGCCAACCCCCGTTCAGAAGGGCCGATCATTCTGTCAGCCCCCGCTTCACGGTGTCAAGCGAACACTCCCGACTCAGCCGGGCGTTTTCGCCTGCCCCATGACGCCGAAGCGAGGCATCTAACTCCTCCCCGCTCCCTCGTATTCCTCCCGCCTCGCCAACCGGCGAAATCGAGAAGAATCGGGCTCCGATCTCCAGATTTCAAATGAACAAAATTTCCTGATGCGCAAAGAGTCAAAACAAGCTTGCGGCACCCGAAATTCCAGAAGGCCGTGCCGTCCAATCGACCATTTTCCGGCAGGCCCCCCAGCTAACGGTCCACCCCCTCCCCCTATTCCATCGATAGCGTTTTCTACCCCCCTCTTCCGTTCCGCCCCTCGTCTGGAATGTTTCACTCGCCGCGAGGCTTCGGATCGCCGAGGAACCGAATGCAACGAAAAACCCGCGAAATCACGATCGGATCGACGAAAATCGGTGGGTCCAATCCGATCGCCGTGCAGTCGATGGCCGCCACGCGTACCCGTGACATCGAGGCGACGATCCGGCAGGTACGCGCCATCGAAGCGGCCGGTGCCGACATCATCCGGATCGCCGTGGATACCCCCGCCGACGTCGAAGCACTTCGCGAGATCCGCCAGCAGACCTCGGCGAACCTCTCGGTCGATCTCCAGGAGAACTACAAGCTCGCCGCCCGCGTGGCGCCCTTCGTCCAGAAGATCCGCTACAACCCGGGCCACCTCCATCATCTCGATCGGCAAACGCCCGTTCGCGACAAGGTCGCCTTCATCGTCGACACAGCGGTTACGAACGGCTGCGCGGTGCGCATCGGCGTCAACTGCGGATCGGTCGATCCGGCCAGAAAGGATCAATACGGGCGCGACGACTCGATCAGCCCGATGGTCGATTCCGCCCTCGAGCACGCCGAAATGCTCGACGATCTCGGCTTCGCGAACTACTGCGTATCGCTCAAGGACAGCGATCCGAACAAGGTCATCGAGGCAAACACCAGATTCTCCACCCGCCGCCCGGACGTCCCCATCCACCTCGGTGTCACCGAGGCGGGACTCCCACCGGACGGCATCATCAAGACTCGAGTGGCTTTCGAGCAACTCATCCCGCAGGGGATCGGTGACACGATCCGCGTTTCGCTCACTCTTCCGTTCGATCAGAAGGGGGAGGAAATCACCGTCGGCCGGCAGATTCTCGCCGACATCGCGGACGGACGCTTCCGATCGGTCCCCCGTTTCGTCCAGTCAGGGCTGAACATCATCAGTTGCCCCTCCTGTTCGCGCGTCGAGAACGAGGCGTTCATCGATCTTGCCCACAAGGTGAGAGAGATCACCACATATGCGAAAGACCACGACGTGACGATCGCAGTGATGGGATGCCGCGTGAACGGTCCGGGCGAAACCGACGATGCGGACCTGGGGATGTGGTGCGCTCCCAGTTTCGTGAACCTGAAGCGGGGAGAGACGACCATCGGTACGTTCGGCTACGACGAGGTTCTCGACGTCCTCCGGACCGAGCTCGACGAGCTCATCGCTCGCCGACAGACCGAGGTGAGCGTTTGATGACGAATGCGCGTCTCCGGGGTCTTTTTCTCCTGATTCCCGTCGCCATCATCATTCTGGATCAATGGACGAAGGGACTGGTCCTCCGGAATCTCCGCCAGTACCAGGACACGATCGAGGTCATTCCGGGCTTCTTCCGGCTGGTCCACTACAGGAACACCGGCGCGGCGTTCGGACTCGGGAACGCGTCGGGGAGCAGCCTCGTACCGACCCTGCTGACGGTCGCGGCAATCGGGGTCATGATCTTCGTCATCGTGTACGCCTGGCGCTCGTCCCCGAACGAGAAGATTCTCCAGACGGCGCTTCATCTCGTAATGGGGGGAGCGGTCGGAAATCTCATCGACCGGTTCCAGCACGGCTCGGTGATCGATTTCCTCGACGTTTACGTCGTCACCGGAGGCGAGGCTCATCACTGGCCGGCATTCAATGTGGCCGACTCCGCGATCTGCATCGGTATCGGGCTTCTGATTCTCGACAGTCTCCGCCGGCCCTCGGAGCGAACCGACCGCGTGGCGGATCCGACCCAGACGTGAGGTGGCCGCTTCCGCCCGTCAGACGTCGATGACGGTCGGCTCGCCCTCGACGATCAGTGCGGGCTCGGTCAACTTCTGCACCTCGTCCACCGAGACGCCGGGCGCGACTTCCACGAGCTTCAACCCTCGTTCAGTCACATCGAGAACGCAATAGTCGGTGATCACACGATCCACGCACGCGACCCCGGTCAGCGGGAGCGAGCATTCGTTCAGAATCTTCATCTCTCCCTTTCGCGTGACATGCTCCATTGCGACCACCACCCGCTTCGCTCCGGCGACGAGGTCCATCGCCCCGCCCATCCCTTTGACCATCTTGCCGGGAACCATCCAGTTGGCGATGTCCCCGCTACCGGACACCTGCATCGCTCCAAGGATCGTGAGATCGATCTTCCCTCCTCGAATCATCGCAAAGGAATCGGCGGAGGAAAAAAACGCGGCACCCGGTATGACGGTCACCGTCTGCTTTCCGGCGTTGATCAGATCCGCGTCGACCTCGTCCTCTTTCGGAAACGGGCCCATCCCGAGGATCCCGTTCTCCGACTGGAGGATCACGTCCATCCCATCGGGAATGTAGTTGGCGACCAGGGTCGGCATCCCGATCCCGAGGTTCACGTAATAGCCGTCCCTCAGCTCTCTGGCCGCCCGCCGGACGATCTGGTCACGATCAAGCGGCATGTGACGCCTCGCTATCGAACGGCCACCGGATTCCGCGAGGGACGACCCGGTTCAGTCTGGCGCTCCCTGTTCTCGACATCGGCTCAGCTCCTCACCGTCCGCTGTTCGATCCGTTTCTCCCGGGGAGCAACGATCAGTCGATGGACATAGATCCCGGGCACATGGACGAAGTCGGGATCGATCTCCCCGACCTCGACGAGCTCTTCGACCTCGGCAATACAGATTTTTCCGGCGGTGGCGGCCATGGGATTGAAGTTCCGGGCCGTCTTGCGAAAAATGAGATTTCCCATCCGGTCGGCTTTCCACGCCGCCACGAGCGAAAAGTCTCCGACGATTCCGCGCTCGAGGACGTAATGTTTTCCATCGAACTCGCGAGTCTCTTTCCCCTCGGCGACGACCGTTCCATAGCCGGCAGGCGTGTAGAAGGCCGGAATCCCCGCGCCACCCGCCCGCATCCGCTCGGCGAGGGTTCCCTGAGGAACGAACTCGACCTCGAGCTCTCCCTCGAGATATTGCCGGGCGAACTCGTCATTCTCACCGACGTACGATGAGACCATCTTCCGGATCTGGCGCGTCTGGAGCAGCAGGCCCAATCCCCAATCGTCGACACCGGCGTTGTTCGAGACACAGGTTAGGTCTTTTGCACCGAGCTCGACGATCGCCGCAATGAGGTTTTCGGGGATTCCGTTCAGGCCAAAGCCACCGACGACGAGTGTCGCACCATCGCGGAGATCGGCCACGGCTTCCTTCGCGGATCCGACGAGTTTGTCGATCATCGGGCCGCTTATATCACAGTGATTCCGTCCCGAAGAGAGGACGACATGTCCTTGTTCGAGGGCAAAAGCGAGGGTCGAACGCTCAACGGCCGGGCCAGCGGGCGGGTAATTCGTTTGCTATTACGGCTCTCGGAGGGAGTTGCCATGACCGGAATCTCGTATCGAGCTTCATTGGTAATCATCACCCTGTTTACGATCGCATGCGTCCCCGGAGCAGGCTCGATCGCCAGCGACGACGTTTCCATCGCCGGCGTCACCGGGAGCGCGACAGACTTCGGTGAACATCTCGACCTCACCGTGATCCAGACGGCATGGCCGGTCCCGGGGGTGGACGGGGAAGTCAGCGTCCCCTTCGAGCTCACGATGTCCAATCGAACCGGTGAACTGCTCGAGATCACCCGGGTCACGATGTCGAGCGTCGGTGAAGGCCGCTACCGCATACTCCGAACATCGAGACCGATCGAGGAGTCGCTCGAAGGTGGTGAAACGTCCACTGTCGATTACTGGGCGAGAGCATCGGTCGTGGGTAGCTCCACCCGAGAGCCTTTGCTGCTGAGGGTCGTCGTCGTGTACGAAAAGAGGGATCAGAGCTTCGAGGAAGTCTACAGCGTCCGATCGGGGCATCGCTTAGCGGGCGAGATTCCGATCGACTGAAGTTAGCCGCAACGCCTCCCGTAGGATCTCAGACCATTTCGACGATCATCGACGTCGCTTCTCCGCCCCCGTTGCAGATTGCCACCATGCCGCGCTTCAGGCCGCGCTCTTCGAGGGCGTGAATCAGGGTAACGAGGATTCGCGCTCCGCTCGCCCCGATCGGATGGCCGATGGCGACCGCGCCTCCATGGACATTCAGCTTTTCGTGCGGGATCTTCGCATCCTTCATCGCTGCCATCGCGACGGCCGCGAATGCCTCGTTGACTTCGACCAGATCGATGTCGTCGATCGACAGACCGCTCTTGTCCAGGATCTTCCGAATCGCGCCCCCCGGAGCTGTCGTGAACCATTCGGGCTCCTGGGACATCGTCGCCTGCGCGACGATTCTGGCCATCGGCTTCAGATCTTTCTCTTTCGCATGCTCGTCCGAGCAGATTACGAGGGCCGCGGCGCCGTCACTGATCTTGGATGAGTTCGCCGCGGTGACGCTTCCGCCGTCCGGCTTGAAAGCGGGGCGGAGTCTACCCATCTTGTCGAGTGGAGCTGCGAAGGGTTCCTCGTCGTCGGTAACGGTCGTCGTCCCCTTGCGGCCCTCGATCTCGACGACCGCGATCTCCTTCCGGAACCTGCCGTCCCTGACCGCGGACTGCGCCCGCTGATACGACTCGAGAGAAAACGCGTCCTGTTCCTCGCGCGAAAAGGAATACTTGTCGACGCAGGCTTCGGCGCACGCTCCCATGTGCTTATCGCCGTATGGATCCCACAGCCCGTCATGAATCATCAGGTCGAGGGCTTTCGCATTGCCCATCCGGAATCCGTCGCGGGCTCCCGGCAGCGCATAGGGCGCATTGGACATCGATTCCATGCCGCCCGCGACCGCGAGGTCGTACTCTCCGAGCCGGATGTCGTTGGCCGCCATCATCACGGCCTTCAGTCCCGAACTGCAGACCTTGTTCACGGTGACGGCGCCGGCCGAGGTGGGGATTCCGGCTCCGATCGCGGCCTGCCGTGCGGGCGCCTGACCTGCTCCCGCCTGCAGCACCTGTCCCATGATGACTTCCTGAACGTCCCCCGAGGAGACACCGGCGTTCTGGAGAGCGCATTCGATCGCAATCGAGCCGAGCTCGGTTGCGGATTTGGGGGCCAGAGCTCCCTGGAATGATCCGATCGGCGTGCGCGCTCCACCGAGAATTAAGATGCTTTTCATCTGGTCGACTCCTTGATCAATTTGCCGCACCTTCGCCAAGTCCCTTCCCCTCCACTCCCATTCCCGAGCGAACGCACTCGCGTGGCTTCTCGCGCCACCCCGCTCTGTTCTATGATGGAGCAACGCCGCCGGGCTCGGGTGTTTCGGTGCACCAGCCCGGGCCGGGCCGAGGCCCGCCGGGATCAATCGATCCGACCTTTTCGCAGGCGGCAATCCATTCCGAGGGTGAAACGAAATGACAATTACCACCACGATGTCCCAGAGGCTGACGATCGCGCCTCAACAGGTCCACGAGACGCTCGCCACGCACATGCTCGCCGACGGTTACGACATCGTCATGGATCTCGATCAATCCCAGGGATCCTGGCTGTTCGACGCGAAACGGAATGAGCGCGTGCTCGACTTCTTCTCCAATTTCGCGTCGATGCCGATCGGCTACAACCATCCGAGTCTCGACAATCCTCAATTTCGGGACCGGATCGCGACTGCCGCCCTGAACAAGCCGGCCAACTCCGATCTCTACACGACCCAGATGGCGGAATTCGTCGAAACGTTCGCCCGCGTCGCCGTTCCGTCTCCGTTCAACAAGCACATGTTCTTCATCGAGGGTGGAGCGCTGGCCGTCGAAAACGCTCTCAAGGCTGCCTTCGACTGGAAGGTTCGAAAGAACCTCAGCCGCGGGCTCCCCGAAACGACCGGATCCAGAGTTCTTCATCTGAAAGAGGCCTTCCACGGACGGACCGGCTACACCCTTTCGCTGACCAACACGGCCGACCCGAGAAAGACTCAGTATTTTCCAAAGTTCGACTGGCCCAGGATCGACAATCCGAAGATGCGCTTTCCGATGACCGAGCGCGTCACGGCGGAAGTCGCCGCGGCCGAACAAAAGGCGATCGCGCAGGCGAAAGCCGCGATCACCGAGCATCCCAACGACATCGCCGCGCTCATCCTCGAGCCGATTCAGGGCGAGGGTGGAGACAATCATTTCCGGCCCGAGTTCATGAAGGCTCTCCGTCAGCTTTGCGACGAGAACGAGATCATTCTGATTTTCGACGAGATTCAGACCGGGCTCGGGCTGACCGGGACAATGTGGGCTTTCCAGCAGCTCGAGGTCGAGCCCGACATGTTCTGTTTCGGCAAGAAGACACAGGTATGCGGGTTCGCTTCGAACGAGCGGATCTTCGACATCGACAAAAACGTGTTCACCGTCTCCTCCCGGATCAACTCCACCTGGGGAGGCAACCTCACCGACATGGTCCGCTCACAGCGTTATCTCGAGGTCATTGACGAGGAGAACCTGGTCGAGAACGCCGCTTCCGTCGGGAAGTTCATACTGGACCGCCTGGCCGGCATGGCCGGTGACGAAGCCGCCGGAATTTCCAACGTTCGCGGCCGCGGTCTGATGATCGCGTTCGATCTCGCGTCGGGCGAGCAGCGGGATCAGCTGCTTGAGAAGCTCGAAAAGAAAGGTCTGCTGGTCCTCGGCTCGGGGGAGCGCTCCATCCGGTTTCGCCCTCACCTGATCGTGACGGAAGAAGAGGCCTCGGAGGCGCTGGTCCGTCTCGAACAGGCCATCGGCTGAAGTCGTCCGAAGATTTCAGGAAAGCTTTGCCATCACCGCCGTCAGGTCGCTGAATTGCCATGGCTTGATCAGCAGGGCCACCGAGGAGTCGCCTTCGACGAACGAGACTCGATCCTCGGTTCCATGGCCGGTCGAAAAAACGACCTTCTGACCGGGCCGCTCTGCCCGAATCTCATGGAAGAGCTCGACTCCGTCGTAGTCGGGAAGTCCGATGTCGATGATCACGAACTGCGGATTCGTTGCGATGATCTCGCCGGTGGCACCTGTTCCTCTGTCGAGCGCGACCACCTCGAACCCTTCCATCTTCAGGAGTGTCGAGATTCCCGCGCGGACGGCCGCATCATCTTCGATCAGTACCACGCTGGTTCCCTGCTGAGGCTCGGAGAGAGAGTCCTTCCCTGCGGCGAATGAAGGGAAGATCAGGTGGACCGTCGTCCCATGACCCGGCCGACTGGAGACCTCCACCGACGCATCATGCTCGCGCAAAACGTGATGGACCCAGGTGAGCCCGAGACCCTTCCCCCTGGCGAGTCGTGTCGTATAGAGAGGATCGAAGATGTTCTCGAGATGTTTCTTTTCGATACCGGTGCCGGTATCAGAGATTCGAATGACGACCTCGTTCTCTCCGTAGGGGGGCGTTGCGGCATCAAACGTGAGCCGGCCGCCCTCGGGCATTGCCGCGACCGCGTTGGCGGCAATCTCTTCGAAGATCGTCCCGAGCCTGGAGGGGTCGAACCAGATCGACACGGGATTCCGTGGAGGCAGCATGACGAGCTCGATATCGGAGGGAAGAACAGCCCGGATGTCCGCTTCGAGCTGGGGAAAGAGCTCCTCCACCCGAATCTCGGCCGGTCGTGATTCGGCGGGACTTGCCTGGCTCTGAATCACACGAGTCAGCGATCTCCCCCGATCCACGGCCTCCCGGATCCTGTCCAGGGCCTCGCTCGACCTCCCGCTGGTCTCTGTGCGTACGATCACTTCGACCTGGGGGAGAATCGCCATCAGGATGTTGTTGAACTCGTGAGCGATCGTGATGGCGGCATGACCGAGTCCCGATACACGGTTCGCGCGGCGGAGTTGTCGTTCGAGCCGGACACGATTCGTCACGTCCCGAAGATCCACGAGAATGCCGCCGATGAGGGGATCATCGAGCAGGTTTCGTGTGACGCCCTCGACCCATCTCCAGCCGCCCCGGGCACGCCGGATCTGACTTTCGGTCGTTGCGATCTCCTTTCCGGCGAGCAATTGCCCGAGATCCGCCTTCACCAGTTCACGGTGCTCGGGGTTCACCAGGTCGAGAGCAAACTTGCCGATCAGTTCCTCCGGTCGAAACCCGAGCATCGGTTCGCAAGCCTGGCTGATGTAGGTAATGTTGAAATTGCGATCGAGCAGGAGAATGACGTCCGACGAGCTGTCGATCAGAGTTCGCGCCCGGAGCTCGCTCGATCGCAGTTTTTCGGCCATTCTGCGAACATCGGTTTCGTCCGAGACCGCCCCGACGAGCTTCACTGCCGTCCCTGCCTCATTGCGGAGCACTCTCCACCGACTGCCGACATACGCATATTCTCCGCACTTCATGCGGATACGGTAGGCATTCTCGAAGCTGGTCCGACCCTCGGACTTCAGGCTTTCGACGAACGATTCGCGAACGACCGGGAGGTCGTCCGGATGGATCAGCTCTTCGAAGCGCGTCACGGTTCTTTCGATTTCCCCCGGCCGGTAACCGAGGATCTCGTAAAACGCCTGGTTCCACCAGACACTGCCTTCGCCGACGTCGACTTCGAAAATGATGTCGCGTGCAGCGAGTGAAGCGTTGCGAAACCTCTGCTCGGCAGCCTGGAGCGCGAGAGTCTGACGGTGTCTGATCAGGCCACTCAGGATCACTGCGGCGAGAGCGCTGAGGCGCTCCACGTCGCGCCGCTTCCATCTTCTCCGCTCTCGTACCATGTCCAGGCCGAGAAAACCCAGCGGTTCACCCGCGTGAACTGCGGGGACGACGACACGGGAGGCGACTCCCTGCTGCTCGAACAGCTCAAATTCCTCCACGGCCTCGGGATCCGGTTTCCCGACATCGGGAATGACGACAGACTCGCCGTCGAGAATCCTCCGGGAAAGCCAGGGGATTCGGTCGCGCGCCATCTCCCGGCTCAGATCAGGGATGGGCCCGACGTCTTCGGCAGTCCACTGGTGTGCGCTGTTTCCGGCTTCGCCGTTTTTCGAAACGAGGACCGCGTAGACGCGATCCACCTTCATGAACGAGCCGATCAGACCGAGGGCGTCGTTGATCGCCCGATCGAAGCGAGACGGCTCGACCATGGCCAGACTCGTCGCGAGCTCCGCGACCAGCTCCACGAACGAGCGCTCGTTCCGCGCCATCCGGATCACTGATCGGCTCCGATCCGTTTGAGGGGGAGACGCACCGTGAAGGTGGACCCCCGGTCAGGCTCGCTTTCGGCCTGGATCGTTCCGCGGTGCGCAACGACGATCTGGCGTGCGACCGCGAGGCCAAGCCCGGTCCCGCGCGATTTGGTCGTGAACATCGGCTCGAAGACCAACTTCAGATCTTCCTGCGTGATCCCGACACCGGTGTCGTGCACCTCGATGTCGACCGAGTCGTCCCGAGCCGTAGCCCTGATTGTGACTTCTCCCGAGGGCATCGCATCAAGGGCGTTCATCACGAGATTCACGAGAACCTGAATCAACTGATATCGATCGACCTCGAAGATCGAGCCGTTGGTGAAGTCCTGGATCTTCAATGTGCAGCCGGAGCCGCTCAGAAGGGCCGAAGTCTCTTTTTCGAGGTCCCGCAATATCTGTGAGACCTCGAGACTGGTGAGGTCCAGCTCCGCAGGGCGGGCAAATCGGAGAATTTCCGAGGTCACTCTGACTCCACGTGCAACCGAGTACTCGATTCGTCGCGCAGCGTCTTCGAGGAGGGCGTCGCCCGCCGCCCTGCGAAGAATGACCTCCCCAAAGGGGCGGATACCCATCAGCACGTTATTGAACTCGTGAGCAATCTTTCCCGCCGTTTTGCCGAGACTGTCGAGTCTGGAAATCTCGTCGAAGCGTTCCCGAAGACGCACCTCTTCGGTGAGATCCTGAAACGTGATGACGACGCCTTTCTCGGTTCTGCCGAGCGGGACCGTTCGAAAGCGAACCAGCGAGGAGCGATCGCGGCCCGTAAACTCCGTTTCGGAAAAAACTGTCCCGGGGAAACGAATCGCCTCGAGCAACCTGCAATGGTCGACCTGCTCGGGACCATGCACGAGCAGATGAAAGTCGGATCCGACGAGATCCTCCTCGGTCGCTCCGAGAATGGCAACCGCCCGCCGGTTCGCTGCGGAGCACGTTCCATCCTCGTCGAGCGCAACCACACCGTCCTGGACCGAATCGAGAACCGCTCTCGCAAGCCCCGCGGCTTCGTCCGCGCTGCGGAGCGCGGCAATTCGCTCCATGTGGGCATCACGCTGAAACAGCTCCCGATCAATCACCAACGGGAGTCGTCCGAGATCGGATCGAAGAACCCAGTCGCAGATTCGCCCGGTTCGAATCAACCCTCTGATCAGTTCAACGTCGGTGGAATCGAGTAGCGCGATCACGGGGAGCTCGGCGAACTCGGAGAAAAGAGCGGAGATCTCCCGGTCCGGATTCTCCAGCCCGTGCCAGTCGACCAGCGCAAGGTCGTAGCTCCCTCTCAGCCGACCGATCTGGTCGGCGCCGGAGATTCGGTCGAGATCAACCTCGAGATCGGACTCGTCGAGACTCTTCTCGATCGCCGAGGAATCGGCCGGGCCGTTCTCTACCAGGAGGATTCGGAGAGGTCGCACGGGTTATGAGCCCAGTATGGCAGGTGTCAGCTCTGGTCGGCCAGCTCCAGCTCTCTCTGTGCCGGACTCCCCCCCCAGTTCGTATGCGGTGGCCGGTTCAGGACGATGTAGTTCCAGAAAAGCCTGGAGTAAGTCGTCGGTTTCATCCCGTGGCTCTCGTACCAGGGCGCCAGCAGCCGCTGCAGTCTCGGCAGGTTGTAGAGGGGCACGCCCGGAAAGTAATGATGTTCGAGGTGATAATTCGAGCAGAGATACACCACATCCCAGAACCGCGATCCTCGAACCAGCGTCGCCCATTTCTCCGGCTCTTCGGCCACGATGTCGTAATGCTGGCCGAGGCGGTTGAGAGCAAAGGCAAAGGGGAAGACGAAAAAGTAAGGGACGATCCAGGCCTTGAAGCTGACCCACCACCCGAGGCTCATACCGAGCAGCGCAATCACGAGCACGTGGATGAGGATCGTCAGAATCCTCTCATTTCGGATTTTCCGCTGCATATCCGGCGGATAGGTCGCGGTCTCCTTCGCAGCCGCCCGAAAATAGATGAGGAACAGTGCGGGGGTGAAATAGAGGAGCTTGAGCCATCGCGCGTTGATCTTAGGCGAGAGGTGATGTCTTTTCGGATCGTTCTCGGCCGAACCGAGCTCCGCGTGATGGTCCAGATGCCATCGTGTGAACTGCGTAGCGGAGATTCCGCTGGGGACCGCGTACAGCCAGCCGAGCCAGCGACTGAGCCGGTCGTTTCTGACGGGCAGCACGGTGGAATGAACGACCTCGTGCAACAGGATCGTGAAATTGAACAGCGCGAATCCGGCGATCACCGAGAACGGCAGCCAGAAATACCACGGCTGGACGAGGGCGGCGCCGATCACCCCGATGAGCAGCGCGATCACCAGGCCCGCGACGACCATGAAATGCTTCCCTCCGCTCCGCTCGTGGAGCTCCCGCACCACCTCGAGGGGAAGCTCCCGCCCGAGACTGTTTCGCATGGTGACCGTATGTTCGGCGTAGTGGCCCATTCGTCCCGGTCTAACGCGTCGAGAACGACCGAAATTTTCGCCGGGCCTCCCTGCTCTTCCCTTCCGTTCCGCGCGCCGCCCGCCCTACCGGATAGAATTCGCTCCGCGAAGCGATGCTCGTCATTCAGGATCCATTCAGAGAAACGGACCTTCCGCACGATTGCGTCTCGACGGTCGGCAATTTCGACGGGATCCACGTCGGACACCAGCAGATCGTCGAGCGTGTCGTCCGGCTGGCACGCGAAGCCTCCGTTCCGCCGGTGGTCATTACGTTCGACCCGCATCCGCTCGCAATCATTTCTCCCGATCGCGTTCCGCCACGGATTCTCACGACGGCGCAGAAAGCCGAAATTCTCGAAGGGATGGGAGTCGAGGCTCTTCTCGTGATTCCATTCACACCCGAGCTTTCCAGGATGCATGCCGCCGATTTCGCGAAGGAGCTGTTCGTCGATGCGCTGAAGATCAGGCATCTTCTGGTCGGGAGAGATTTCCATTTCGGTGCCGGCCGGAAGGGGGATGTCGCGCTGCTCGAGTCGATGGGAAAAGACCACGGATTCGAGGTTACGCCCATCGACGACGTTACAGTCCGAGGAATCCGGGTTTCCAGCTCGATCGTCCGGGATGCGATTCGGAAGGGAGCATTGCACGTCGTCCGCCTCGCCCTCGGTCGCGATCATTTCATCGATGGGGTGGTCGAGACGGGCCGGCGCCTCGGACGAAAGCTCGGCGTGCCCACGGTGAACCTCGCTCCCGACAATGAGCTCTTCCCGGAGTCAGGAGTTTTCGTGACCTCATCGACATTCGAATCGTTCGGTCGCGCGTTCAAAAGCGTCACGAATATCGGCGTCCGACCAACCCTTTATGAAAACTACGGAAGAACGATCGAGAGTCACGTGCTCGATTTTCACGCAAACGTTTACGGCGACCGGGTCAGACTGACGTTCCATCGTCTGTTGCGCAGAGAGCGGCAGTTCGAATCCGCGCTCGAGCTCTCTGCCCAGATCCAGCAGGACATTCAGCACGCTCATCAGTTCTTCGAAGGAAGGCCTCAAATTTGAGACTGCCAATTCCAATCACGGTGCTTTGCGTCTTCGCCGTCACCGCGGGTGCTCAGATGACCGAACAGGGGCCGTCCGCCAGATTCTACGAGACCAATCCCGATTTCACGTTCGAGTTTCCTTCGATCGAGGAGGGAGGTCAGGTCGTCATCGCGGCGGATACCCAGAGCCTCGACGACGATTACATGATTCTCGAGGGAAACGTCTCGCTCACCTATCAGGATGTGACCCTTTCGGCGGACTCGATCTCGTACAACCGGAGAACCCGGGATGCATCCGCCCGGGGACACGTCATCCTGGATCAGGGTCCGCGACGGATCACGGCTTCGCGCGCGATTTACAACTTCGACGCCCGCAGCGGCACCCTGTTCGACGCGACGGCAACCCTCGGATCGTCGGTCTGGGTCGCCGGAAAAACGATCGAAAAGCTCGACGATTCCACCTACCGAGTCGTGGACGGGGTGTTCACATCATGCGAGCTTGGCGATCCTTCCTGGATCTTCTCGTTGGATGAGGCTCTCATCGAAGTCGAAGGTTATGCGCGTCTCCGGGATATCTCGTTCCGCGCCGGAGGGGTTCCGATCATCAGACTGCCGTACATCATCTGGCCGACGAAGCGGGAGCGGGCGCGCGGATTTCTGATCCCCAAGCCAGGCTATTCGTCACGCTTCGGCGCGTATCTCCAGAATGCCTATTTCCTTCCATTCAACGAGTGGTCGGACGTCACGCTCAGAGCCGATCTCTACAGTTCGGGAGTCCTGGCGACCGGCGTTCAGGCGAACTACGTCCCGACGGCAAACACGGACGGGACTCTCGATGTCTTCACAGTCTACGATTCCGACACCAACGAGCTCGAGTGGAAGTACGACTACCGACATACGCAGGAGAACCTGCCGGGAGGGTTCAGGGGGGTCATAGACATCAAGGACTACTCCGACCTCCCCTTCTTTCAGAGATTCGAGCGCGATTTCGACCTCAATACGATCTCGAATATTTACTCGGCGGCCTATCTCACTCGCAACACACCAACCTGGTCGCTCAACATACGGGCCGACCGCCGCGAGCACTTTCTGGGCCTGTCGGACGTTCAGATCTTCGAGCAGCTGCCGGCCCTGCAGTTGAGGCTCTATCCGAAAAGAGTGCCCGGAACGCCGCTCTATTTTTCGCTGGACTCCTCTGCCTCGCATCTTCGAACATCCGGCAGCGTGACGCGCAGCGCCGAGTACTTTCGGACCGACCTCTTCCCGAAGCTCTCTCTGCAGCTTTCAACTCCCTCGTGGATCTCGGTGAATCCGGAGATTTCCTTCCGTCAGACCGACTACACCAAGAGTCAGGATCCTCTGACGGGATCGATCGTGGATGAATCTCTATCGCGAAGCTCCGGCCAGGCGAGCATCGACGTCACCGGTCCGAGTTTTTCGAAGGTCTTCGACATGACCATCGGCGAATTCACCCGCTTCAAGCACATCATCGAACCGAGGGTGCGATACCGCTACATCACCGACGTCGAGGGTCAGGACCGCGTCATTCGCTTCGACACGGTCGACTCGCTCGCTCTACCGCTGGTTTCCCAGACGATCGAGTATTCACTGACACAAAGGCTGCTCGCAAAGTCCGACGAGGGTGGCGGCTCGGCACGGGAGGTTCTCAGTTTCGCAATCGAGCAGTCCCAGGCGATCAGCGAACCGTTTCGGATCTCTGACGGCGAGGAGCAGTTCTTCAGTCCGCTCCGTGCCTCGCTCCGGTTCAACCCCTACCGCTCCGTTCGCGTCGAAGCAACCGCGGCGATGTCGAATCAGAACGACTATGTCGAACGAGCCAATGTGTCCGCCTATCTCTCAGGGGCGAAGTCGTATCTGCAGACGACCCTCTTCTCCACATTCTCTCGGCCGGGATCGATCCTCGAGGATTCGAGCCAGATCCGTATCGCGACCGGCAGTCCCCTCTGGGGCGAAAAGCTCCGGGGTGATGTCCAGATCAACTGGGACATCACGGAAGGCACTCTCCTCGAGCAGCGCTATCTCCTCGGTTACACCGCCTCCTGCTACACTTTCGCCTTCGAGTACCGGGACTTTCAGGAGTTCAGTACCGTGCTCACCCCGGTGCCCTCTCTCGACGTTCGCAGGACTCGCGACTATCAGATATCGATCAGCCTGAAGAACGTCGGCACCTTCGTCGACTTCCGCGGCTCGTTCGATCGAACCTTCTAAGGAGCAACCTCTTTTGAACAGACGCATGAAGGGCCTGATCCTCTCCGGTGGAAAAGGGACCAGGATGAGGCCTCTGACGTTCACGTCCGCAAAGCAGCTCATTCCCGTGGCGAACAAGCCAGTCCTCCACTACGGAATCGAAGCAATCGTCGCGGCCGGGATCGAGGACATCGCAATCATCGTGTCCCCGGAGACCGGAGGGGAAATCCGCGATGCGATCGGAAACGGAGATGCGTTCAACGCCCGGATCGAGTACATCGAGCAGGACGAGCCGAGAGGACTCGCTCATGCGGTACTGATCGCGGAAGAGTTCATGGCGGGAGATTCGTTCGTGATGTATCTGGGCGACAATCTGCTGCAACACGGCATCTCCCTGCTGGTGGACGAGTACCGTGAGCTCGGCGTCAACTGCGAGATCCTTCTCACCAGGGTGCCGGATCCCTCGCAGTTCGGGGTCGCCGAGCTGGGTCCGGACGGCGAAGTCGAACACCTGGTAGAGAAGCCGCGCGAGCCCAAATCGGATCTCGCCCTCGTCGGTGTTTACATGTTCGACTCCAATATTTTCGAGGCTGCCCGCTCGATCGAGCCATCATGGAGAAACGAGCTCGAGATCACCGACGCCATCCAGTGGCTGATCGATCATGATTTTCGAGTGCACTCCCACATCGTCAAGGGATGGTGGAAAGACACCGGAAAAATCAACGACATGCTGGAGGCGAACCGAACTGTTCTCGACACCCTCGAGCCGAGGGTCCATCAAGCTCCGGATCACGACTCCAGCATCGAGGGAAAAGTTCTCATCGATGAGAGCGCACGAGTCGAGCATTCCGTGATCCGCGGACCGGTGATCATCGGCCCCGGCTCGGTGATCCGTGAGGCGTTCGTCGGCCCCTATACGTCGATCGGCGCCAACTGCCACATCGAAACGAGCGAGATCGAGAACTCGATCGTTCTCGAGGGCTCATCGATCATCGGGGTCGACAATCGGATCGAAGCCAGCCTCGTCGGCAGGAACGTCAGGATCGGGAGGACGAGAAGAAGACCGTGGGCTTATCGCTTCGTCCTCGGGGACAACAGCGAGGTCGGTATTCTCTGAGCAGCTCTGACGACACTCGATACGTTTTCAAGCAATCCTCCCGGAGCAGCCATCAGATCATCCTGAGGATCCTCGGAAAGCTTCACCCAAACCATGTACTCGACCTCGGAGCATGGGACGGCGCACTCGCATCTCAGATCCGAAACTTCGCCGATGTCGAGACCCTGACCGCAGTGGAAGCTAACGTCGATCAGATCGGCCGGATCGCGAAGGTCTTCGATCGAGCGATCATCGCGGATCTCGATCGCCTCACGAGGCTTCCCCGGCCGGTCGATATGATCGTGATGGCCGACGTTCTCGAACACCTCGCCAGACCCGAGGCTCTTCTCGCTCTTGCTATTGAAGCACTCGACCATGGCGGCGCGATCGTCGTTTCGATTCCGAACATTGCGAATCTAACCAGCCGTCTCGGCCTGCTCTTCGGCCGATTCGAATATCAGGATCGAGGAATCCTGGACCGGACTCACCTCCGCTTCTACACGCTCTCATCCGCCCGACGCCTTCTCCGGGAGGCCGGGCTTCGAATCGAAGCGGAAGAAACATCCTCGGTGCCGCTCGATCTTGCGCTTCCGTGGATGCCCTCGATCCTGCTGCGGCCGCTCGGTTGGATCACGGACGCCCTGACGCCGCTGCTTCCTCGCCTACTCGGCTACCAGTTCATCTTCGTCGCGCGCAAATTGGAACGGTAGAGAACCCAGCTCGTCCCGAACAGAAGGATTCCAAGGAGCGAAGCCGGCCACGCATCGCGCCCGATTCGCCGCCGCAACTCCACGCTGTGATCTCCCGGCGGCACCGGCACTCCTGCGAACAGTCCATTGATGAGGAGCGGCTCGACGATTCGCCCATCCATTTCCACACGGAGATCTTCGTTGACCTTCTCGGAGGTCGTGAGAAGGAAGCCGCCGGAAGAGCCGACTTCGATCAGCGCCCCACTGCTCGATCGTTCGACGATCCGGAACCGCGCGGTTCGCTTGGAAAGTGGAACATCCTCGAGCTCGTAATGAGCAACGTCCTCAATCTGCGTCGTTCGCCCGAAGTCGAAGGTCCGGTCGTCGAGCACCTCGCGGATCGGCCGGCGGTCGAGACGCCACGTCGCTCGATATCTGGGCAGTGCCGTACTTCTCGAGAAGACCCGGGCCTGATCGAACGTCCGCTGAAGCGTCACACCGCCATACAACCGGCCGGTCAGAATTCGCTCATCCGCATCTGTGACGATCTCGATGCAGCCATCCGGCGCGGAGACGCGGACCAGTAACGCTTGGCCTGGCCGTATCTCGTCGGGAACCCCGAGCTGAACACGATCGTGAGCCTCGAGATCGCGTCCGGCAAGTCTGATCGAATCGACGACTTCGCCCGTCTCCGGAACGACCGTGACAATCTTCAGATGGCACGGCGCAGCCTCGCGCTGCCGGCGATAGAGAATCTCGAAACCGGTGATCGACTCGTCCATGACGATCAGTCGCTCGGGACTCAGCGCCCCGTCGATCGATCCGAAGGGCGTCGGGCGGGTCATTCCCTCCTCGATCCGCCAGCGGAGAATGTCGATCGGTGGAGGCTCGACGAAATGGGTCACTCCCAGCAGATCGAGAACCGGATGATCGATGTCCGCCGTGAGCGCGTTGACCGTCGTCACCGTTCCCGCACGCACCGTCTCCGGGTCGACCCGTTCGAGCATCGATCGATACAGACTCTCCGATGCCCACTGACTTCGGACGTCCTCGACGCCGAAGATCTGCGCCGAGTTCGGCATGAGCCAGAAAAACATCGGAAGGACTCGCTCGCCGGACGCTTCGAGAAGGTACTCGATCGATGGATCGGAGGGAACCTCGGCGACCTCGGGCGTGACGAATGGATAGAAAGCCCCGGCGAAGAGGGCGAGCTCGACCGCAACGATCGACACGACGAGAATCGTCAGGAGTTGCCTCCGCCGGGGAGGCAACCACGCCGCGAACTTCATCATCCCCGCTGCCGCCAGAAATCCGACCGCCAGCGGTACGAGAACTTTCAGACGCGTCAGCGGCGAAAAGTTCATGCCGGGGAGTCTCTCGATCAGAGCTGCCACGGGTGTCCCGAACATCGCAGCGATGACGACGGCCAGGAAGAGGAGCCAGAAGATAGTATGACGTGAACGGCTAAGGATACCGAGAATCGACAAGCCGAGAGCAGCGACGCCGACGTAGATGGTGGCCTCGATGAAATTGTTCGCGGTGCCGAGGTTCTCGACTCCGCTCCAGTTTCTCGCCATGGGAGAGCCCGCATAGAACGGCCGAACGAAGCCGAGCAGATGCGACCATGGAAAGAAGATGCTCCCCGCGAAATCCTCCCTCATCTCCAGATATGCCGTCCGGCTCAGAAACCTGATGAACGGCAGAAGCGCGGGGGAGACGATCAGGAATGCCGTCACCGCCGCAACGACGCATCTCGCCGTCTCTTTCCAGGCCACGCGTCGAGCTCTGATCGACTTCAGCGTCCAGTAGCCGATCGAAACGTAAAGCCCGTAAAGGATCGCGGCGGGATATCCGCTCAGAAGAAGAGTGATTCCGAGCAGCACGAGCGCAGGGAACGAGTTTTTCTTCCCGCGGTACATCCGCGCGATCATCCACAGCAGGGCGGGAAAGATGACCGTGGCATTGGTCATCTGCCAGAGCAACAGAACGGAAGTGGCTCCGGCCGCCGCGATCACCAGCGCTCCGACCGTCGCGCCCGCCCGGCTGAGCTGCTCCTCCCGCAACCAGCCATAGGCGAAACCAAATGCGAGGATCAGCTTCAAAAAGACGATCAGCTGAAAGAAAAGCGATGGAGGCGCAAGCGAAGGAATCAGGATGATCGGAGTCAGAACCGCGGAGGCGGCCGAGCCCCAGCCCGGTACCCCGGAAGCGATGTAGGGATTCCAGTGAAAAGACGCGAGGTCTCTCCGAAGCATACGGGCCATCGGATAGTAGGCAAGAGGGGGGTCGTGGATCTGCGGATTTTGTGCTTCGACGGGATTTTCGCCGACCCACGGCTCGTAGTTTCCATAGACGTCGTTCGGCGAGAGAACTCGATCCATGAAGATCGTCGGGAAGAAGACAACCCCGAGGAGAATCATCAGCCCGAACATCGGGATCCATGCGGGCTCTCCGGCGGGAGTGGGCTCGGTCTCGTCGGCGCTGCTCACCATTGGCCGCTCATCTTAACTCGCGCGATTTGACGGCGATGCCGCGCTCGCGCAACCATCCGGTCGTGACACCCCACCGAATCATCCTGGCAGCCAAGCCCGATCCAGCCTTCATCGATCTCGTCGGAGACGACCCGAGATTCGTTCTCGAGGATCACTCCGAGACACCGGATCTGGGGGAAGTTCTGCCGGGAGCTTCCGTCCTCGTCACCCGGTCTCACGTGCGCATCGGCGAATCGCAACTCACGAGGGCGGGAGAGCTCCGCCTCATTCTTCAGGGGACGAGCGGGATCGACAATCTCGACGTTTCCGCCGCGAAAATGAGAGGGATCTCGGTGGTCACCGTTCCGGGAGCGAACGCGAATGCAGTCGCCGAGGCGGTGATCGGGGTGATCATCACTCTCACCCGGTCGATGAGGTCCTACGACTCGACGATGCGCGCCGGTTCATGGGACCGCGCCGGCTGCGCTGGAAAGCGCGAGCTTCGGTCTCAGTCGGTAGGAATCATCGGCCTCGGAAGAGTCGGCTCGCGACTGGCTCTTCTCCTTCGACCCTTTGGATGCCGCGTTTCCGCTTTCGATCCGTACATCGACTCGGGCCACTTCGACGAGCTCGGAGTCGAACGGCGAACCGAGCTCGATGAGCTTCTCGCCCGTTCGGATGTAGTCTCGTTTCACGTTCCGCTCACTGAAGAGACGAACGGGATGGTCACGCGAGACCGGCTCCAGCTGCTTCCGCCGGGATCCGTGCTGATCAACACCAGCCGCGGAGCCGTCGTCGACTACCAGGATCTGGTCCAGAGTCTCGATGCCGGTCGACTGTCGGCCGCATGGGTCGACGTCTTCGACGCAGAGCCTCCTGACTTTTCGACCCTCCCCCATCATCCGAATCTGTTGATGACCCCGCACATCGCCGGCTGCACGAAGGAGGCCCGCGACGAAATCGGCGAAACGATGTATCGAGCTCTGATCGAACACTTCAAGTGAGGCGTGTCGGGTAGAATCGCCTCATGAGCAAGCGAGCCAGCAATTTCATTCTGATCGGCATCGTCGTGGGGATCATCCTCGCTTTCCTCGGGGTCTGGCTTTTCGGGGAAGCGATGACATCGGTCCAATGGCTCGGTGACCTGTTTCTCACGGCGCTCAAGATGATCATCATTCCCCTGGTGGTCGCCTCGATGATCGTCGGCATCACGGGTCTCGGAGACGTCCGGAAGATTGGAAGACTCGGAGGCTCCACGATCCTCTACTACGCCATCACGACCGGCATCGCGGTGATGCTGGGGCTATTTCTCGTCCAGCTGATCCAGCCCGGTCTCGGCATGGAGATGGGAGCGGACGTCCCCGATCGTGTGGCCGGCAAATCGGAAATCGGGTTTACCGACATCATTCTTTCGTTCGTCTCACCCAACATCATGCAGGCGATGGCGAACATGGATATTCTGCCGGTCATCCTGTTTTCGCTGGTATTCGGTGCCGTTCTGACGACGATCGGTCCGGTCGGCGAACCGGTCATCGCCTTCTTTCGAGGAGTGAACGAGACGATCATGCGGATAGTCGAGCTGCTGATGCTTTTCGCTCCCGTCGGTGTTTTCGGTCTGGTGGCCGGGAGGTTCGGCGAAGCAGGAGATCTCGGAGTAATGATCGGCGGACTCGGAAAATACATGTTCACCGTCATCCTCGGGCTCGGCATCCATGGACTCATCATCCTTCCCCTCATTCTCTGGTTTTTCGCACGGCGCAATCCCTACAGGTACATGTACAACATGTCGCCGGCTCTGCTGACGGCGTTCTCTACCGCCTCATCCTCCGCGACGCTCCCGCTGACGATCGAGCAGGTCGAGGAGAAGAACCGTGTCTCGCGAAAGGCCGCCTATTTCGTCCTTCCGCTCGGGGCTACGATCAACATGGACGGAACCGCCCTCTATGAAGCGGTCGCGGCGATGTTCATCGCGCAGGCCGCCGGAATTCACATGAGCGGGGCGGAACAGATCATCGTCTTTCTGACGGCAACGCTCGCCGCAATCGGAGCCGCCGGCATTCCGGAGGCAGGACTCGTCACGATGGTCATCGTTCTCAACGCGGTTGGGTTGCCGCTGGAAGGTATCGGCCTGATCCTCGCCGTCGACTGGCTTCTCGACCGGTTCCGGACGACCGTCAATGTCTGGGGCGATGCCTCGGGAGCCGGTGTGATCGACGCCGTCGTGGTCAGGAAAATGGAGGCTGCGGGTCTGGTCGCGGAACCGATCCATCGACCGGAAGTGTGATGCTGATCCGGAGTCCCGGATTGGTGTTCTCGGCCCTGATCGTACCGCCGTGTCGCTCGATGATCTTGCGGGCGTTCGCAAGCCCCAGACCGGTCCCTCCGCTTTTGGTCGAGAAATAGGGATCGAAAATCTTCGAAAGGTACTCCTCCGGCACCCCTGGCCCATCATCCTCGACACAGATCTCGACCAGTTCGTCGTCGAGTCGCCTCGCTTTCAATCTGACCGGAGTGTCGCTGCCGGTTGCGTGGAGCGCGTTTTCGATCAGATTGATGACGGCCCGCTGCAGCGACGCAGGGTCGCCTCGAAGCGAAGATGGAAGACCTTCCGCCTCCAGATCGACTCTCAGACGGTTCCCCGTGTTGTAGCCGCTGGCAATCTGCTCGAGCAGGACAGCCGGGGCCGTTTCACGAAACGAAGATTCCTCGTTCGCCGAATACTCACCAAACGCGCGTGAGGTCTCCCTCAGGGTCTCAACCTGACGAAGGATGTTCCGGCTGCCCGACCGAACCGCCTCGCGAAGATTCTCGTCCTCCCGGTCCGCGAGGTTCTCGAGATGCTCCGCAGTCAGCTGGATCGGGGTGAGCGGGTTCTTGATGTCGTGTGCGACCTGCCGGGCCATCTCCGCCCAGGCTTTGAGCCGGTTCGACCGCACGATGTCGGTCACATCCTCGATGATGACCATCCGTTCGCTGGACGCAGGAAGGCCGATGGTCGATATCTGAAAACTTCGGTCTTCGTCCGCCTTTCGCACGATCAGCTCGATGAACATCCGGGGAGTCGCGGACGGCTCCTCGAGAACTGCGGCGAAGGGTGATTGCCGGATCGCTTCACCATCGGGCCTGCCGTCGAACAGGCGTTCTGCGGCGGCATTGAACTCGAGCACGTCGGCGTGCTCGTCGAGCAGCACGACAGCCGCGTCGATGTTCTGAATCAGCGTTCTCAATCGGTCCCTCTGGAGTCGAAGATCGCCCTGCTGGGCTCCGATCGATCGCGCCATTTCGTCGAAGGTCGTGGCGAGGACGCGAAAATCCGGATCGGAAGGGGGGGAGATCGCAGGACTCAGGTTTCCTCTTCCGATCTGCCGGGCGGCGTCGGCCAGCTCCCCGACCGGACGCGAGATCGATCGCGCCACCCAGCCCGAGATCAGGGCGGCAATCGTCAGAATAGCCACGACGAGCAGTGACAGGTTCGTGGAGAGGTCGTCGATCTGTTCATCGATCTCCTTCGCCTGCACCACCAACGGCAGCCCCAATACCCAATCCTCTCCAGGAACGACGGCCATGGGGCTGTAGATCTCCGCGTAGTCGCGCTCACGCACACGATGAACTTCGAGAAGCGACTGTGCACCCTCGAACACGATCGCGGAGTAAACGGACCCGGGGAGAATCGAGGGCTCGACCCGTGCGGTGAACAGATCTCTTCGGCTCGATGCCGCGAGCCGCCCGTCACGGAACAGGTGGAGGTCGTGTCCAACGACGCCTGCGAGCCACTCGAGTATGGAGTCGTCGAGAGCGAGCTCCGGCTCGAGATCGGTCCGTGATCCCAGGTAGTCCTCCATCACACGCTGCGCGGCATCGAGGGCGTCCTGGCCGCGGAAGAGAAACTCTTCTTCGAACCGGTCGGCGACCGTGACTCGAAGGAAAATCCCGATTGCAAGAAAGGGGACGATCACGACCAGCGCCATCGCCGCGGAAAGTCTCGCCTGAAATCTGACGCCCGAAAGTCGGAGCGAGCCGACACCTCCCAGCCGTTCCGTCAGCGCCGGCGCTGAAAACAGAAGAACCAGCACCAGGGCCCACATTGCGAGAGATCCCGCTCTGCGCATCTCGTCACCCGCCGAGCTCACCTGAACGGGGAAGGCATAGAGCGCTTCGGTCCCTTCGCGAAGATAGACGTCGACATTCTGGGGAGCCGAGGCTCTCGCCCATACTGACTCGCCCGGCTCGAGATGACGCGAGTAATAGAACGCACTCCGCGCGAGTCTGAAGCCCGGAGGGGACGCTGGATTGCCGGAAGCATCGAAGATCGTATGTCGGAGCGCTCTCTCGGCGGCTGCGAGAAGGGGGTCGTGCTCTTCACTGTAATACTCGTAGTAGGGATCCTGCCCCACCGGTGTGGGTCCCCCGATCGGATCGGCAATCACCACCCTCGCCTCGCCGACGAGGTCGCCGGACCGGACGACCGGGACATGCCGCTCGACCACGTACATCCCCTCGAGCTCGGCTTCGGAGGCCGTCCCGAACCGGCTTACTCTCCGACCCGTCAGATCGCGGATCTCGATGCTCGACGGAGTACCCAGCCTGGCAAGGGTGCTCTCGCGCCATACCGCCCAGGCGAGATCTTCAGGAAATTTCGCGTTTCTCCCCTCCGGCACATGAGGCGTGATGTCGACCTTCTCGATCCGTTCGATCGTCGTCTCCACAATTCTTCCCAGCTGTCCGCTCTCCCCCATGACCAGCGGAGCCCGGACCTCGCTGACCACACGCCGCGCCGCCTCCGCATCGAACAAGGCCACCCCAGGTGAGATGAGCAGCGCGATCACGACCGCTCTGGTGATTCGCAGCCTCGCCCCATCCCGTCTGATCGCCGAGGTCAGAATGTTGCCGAGAATGCAGATCGCCATCATCACGATCAGCGCTCTTCCTGTCACGGTCGAAGGCCGGGCCAGATAGAACGTCAGGAGCAGAGCGCCCGCGCAGACGACCGCATAAAGAAGACGCCGGCGGTTCGTGTCGAGTCCCGGCCACCGCCTCACCAGGAGCATCCCCAGAAGGACCAGCGAAAGGGTCAGAAGACTCTGCGAGACGGATTCGGGAAGGATGTGCTCGGGAATTGACGAAATCCTCGAGTTCAGAATCAGATTCCGGACGAACTGAACCAGCAGCGGAACACCGACGACCGTGAAGACGACCGCCAGGGCGACGGAGTGGCGGCGCGGCACATACCGGACCAGAAGACTTCCGAGGGCCAGGATGACTCCCGCAGTGAGAAACAGGTCGAATGGTGAGCGGGAAAAAATGCCGAGCGCCCGCGACGCGTAATGGGAGTACCCGAACACCCCGGGATCGGCGTGCGAACCGGCAATCTCGAGGGCGACGAGCCGCCCTGCGACAATCAGCCCCGCCATCGCGAGGACCGCAGGAATCCCGAGCCGGGTCCTGCGTCCAAGCCAGCCGAGCCACGCCGCGATTCCCCAGAAGAATCCCGTCACCAGAAGCGGCGCCAGCCGCACACTGCTTCCGGACGGCCGATCGGGAGCTCTGACCGCGTAGATCGGCGGAGCACCCTCCCAGAGGCTCAGTTTCAGAATCCGACCCTTTTCACCCTCGACGGCTGCGCGTGACGAGGCAATCCGCTCGATCCTTCCGTGCAGCCGCAGCGAGAGCAGATCATCCGGACGTTGAAGATCCGCTGAGGAAGAGACGATCACCCGCATACCGGACTCGGGCGCCGTGCCTACCGCGTTCAGATGAACTCGGGTCGCCTCGAAGCACAACCGACTGCATCCTGCCGGAGGAAGGTCACCCCACCAGGCCAGAAGCTCCCCGCGCGCCGAGAGAACCTCGACTCCCGTTCGACCGGTCTGGGGAAGGGTGGCGAGGATTCGGAACAGTCCCTCTCGGGAGCTCGCGTCGCTCACGCGCTCCAGCAGGAGCTGCGCTTCGCGGTCGATCCCGGCGGCGCGGTCCCGGATATCGTGGACCAGCGCCGCTTCGAGATCGGCCTGGACATTGTCGGTCGCACACACGGTCAGCAAAGCGACCCCGAGCACGCCGACGATACTCAATCGCACCGGCCACCCCGCCTCCCCTTCACTCGCCACACGGGTTTACTGCAGCGAGCGAATCGAAGCGACGTACCAACGGTCGTCGCGGCTCTGAAGCGTGATGTGGACCTCCCGCGTCTGGGCGCTGTTCTCGATCTGGACTGACCATCGGCCATTGATGTGATACTGGTTCTGAGCACTCACTTTACGAGCATTCATCACTTCGAAACCAGTCGGAACCGCGCGGCTGAACAGCTCGTCGAGGACATACGACGCCTGATCGCGCCCGAAGAAGCCGGATTCGTTCACAAGCCCGGGAAACTCGAGCATCACCTGGTCTCCGATTCCGTTTACGATCGGATGGCTCTCCCCACGCTCGAACCCTCGTGTCAGGCTCGAGACCGCCAGGTCCAGCTCACGGAAACCATCCGCGTGCGCAGCAACTGCTGCGACGAGAGCGACGATAAACAACAGGCTCTTTTTACGCATTCGAGGCTTCCTCCTTCACTGCACAACCATTCGTGCCGCATGCCTATTCTAATTTACAAAATAACTCATGTTTCTGGAATAGTTTACGGCGGAAGCGCGCGTTCGACGCCGATCCTCGACCGACCTCTGCCGAAGACAATTGTCCTGATCAAGGGTCGGGAATAGATCAATCTATGCATTATTGTGCATGAATGCAATGAATGACTCATGCCGCCCATTCGATGTCGAATCCGCTGCCGAGATGCTTCGCGCCCTCGCCGAGCCGAACCGGCTGCGACTGATCGCGGGGATGACCAGCGACGATACGGGGGGTGCGCCGGTCGGTAGTCTCGCCGAGTGCTGCTCGATCGACCTTTCGGTCGTATCCCGCCATCTCAAAGCCCTCAGGGAAGCAGGGCTGGTCTCGTCCGAGAAACTCGGGCGGGAGGTCCGCTACTGCTGCAATCGCAACGAGGTCGTGGGATTGCTCCGCGATCTCGCCGACTGGATCGAGAACTGCTGCCCCGGACTCGAGGCGGCGGAGAAAGGAGAAGGAACATGAGCTGTTGCACGAGTGGTACTGGCTGCTGCGACGGAGATTGAGCCTCCGTTTTGATTCGAAATTCAGCCGGAGAGGCGCCCTCCGGCTGTCGATTCGAGCTCTGCTGCAGCAATCCCCAGTGTTCGGGCCTGTTCGATGAAATCGGACGGGAGCGGAGCCGCGATCACCAGGTCCTCGCCCGATCTGGGATGCTTCATCGTCAGCCGCAATGCGTGAAGCATCGGCCGGATCTCGTCGTCCCGAGTACCGTAGAGCCAGTCTCCGATCAGCGGATGACCGACGGCCGCGAGATGGACGCGGATCTGATGAGTCCTGCCGGTATGGAGGGTGAGCTCGAGAACCGACGCCCGTCGAGAGCTTTTCAGCGGCCGCAGGCTCGTGGTCGCGCGCCTTCCGTGGGGCCGCACCCCGAAGGTAATCGGGCCGATCCTGGCAATCGGAGCGTCGATCGTCTGTGAGACCGTGACCTCCCCCTCGACGAGCGCGAGATACGTCTTGCGAATTTCCTTCCGCTCGAATGCTCGATTGAGCTTCGCGTTGAGCTCCTTCTGCTTGGGAAAGAAGATGACGCCGGTCGTTCCCCGATCGAGCCGCTGGAGGAGGTACGCGGTCTCTCCGGCCGTTTCGAGATGATGTCGGACGGCGGCATGGAGATCCGGCTCGGATGGATCGTGAGCCTGCTGGCTCAGCAGTCCCGCCGGCTTGTCGACGAAGATCAGATCGTCATCCTCCCAGAGAATCCGGAGATCGCTCATTCGTCATACAGGAGGAACTCGCGACGATCTGCGGCGAACGTGGTGAGATCGTCGTTCCAGCTCTCGATCCAGTCCGCAAGGTCGCCACCCTCTTCGACGATGCTGCGATAGCGGTCCGTGCCGGCGAGAAGGTCGATTGCGAGCCGGTCGGCTTCGAACTCGTATGGCTCCTTCCTCCAGTCGAAGTTCTCGGGGTCCATGTCCCGCGCCGTCTTCACGCACCACAGACCGGTGCGATAAGGCTCGAACACCCTCCGATCGGTCACGTGAAGCTCCACACCGCCGCAGACCTTACCGGCATGCTTCTGAAACGTCGGCAGAAAATAGTGGGGACGAAATCGAATCCCAGGGAGGTCGAGGCGGTTCAGACGTCTGGCGAGCTCGAAGGCATCCAGCCATGGTGCACCGAAAAATTCGAACGGATGCGTGGTTCCTCGTCCCTCCGAAAGGTTCGTCCCCTCGACCAGGCACATGCCCGGGTACACTGCAGCGGTATAGACGGTCGGCATGTTCGGGGACGGAATCACCCAGGGAAGGTCGGTATCGCCGTACCACATCGCCCGCTTCCATCCTTCCATCGGGACGACTTCGAGATCGCACCCGAGATCGAACTTCGCGTTGAAGTAGCGAGCCAGCTCTCCCGCCGTCATTCCGTGACGCACGGGAAGCGGGAACAGGCCGACGAAACTCTGATAGCCCTCGCCCCGAATGTTTCCTTCGATGTGAATCCCATCGATCGGATTGGGGCGGTCGAGCACGACGATCCGGACTCCCAGCGGCGCGGCGGCGCGCATGCAGAGCGCCATCGTGTAGATGAATGTGTAATAACGGGAGCCGATGTCCTGGAGATCGATCACGAGGACGTCGAGGCGCCGGAGGATCTCCGGGTCCGGCTCGAGCTTCTCCCGCGTGGAGCCGTAGAGCGAATGGACAGTGAGGCCGGTCAGCGGATCCTTCGTGTCGGCGACGTGGTCCATGTCCTGAGCTTCGCCCCAGATTCCATGCTCGGGTCCGAAAAGCTCGGTCAGCTTCCAGCCTCGGCCGTTGTAGAGCAGGTCGAGCGAGTGCCTCAGATCGCTCGTCACCGCACTCTGATGGGTCACCAGGCCGATCTTGGACCCCATGATCGTATGCGGATCGTCGAACAGCACCTCGAGCCCGGTTCGTACTCTCTGCCTCATTCATTAAGTCTCCTCGGCCGCCTGACTCTGCGGCTTTCGTACCGCCGGGATCAGACGGAAAGACGCGCCAGTGAATCGATTGCGGTCTTCTCGTCGGCTCCCGGAATCTCGGCGAACTGGACCTCCAGCCCGGTCAGCAATTCCCGAAAGCGCCTGGTGATGAGATCCCGGTCGGCCTCCGGATCCCGAACGCCGTCGGGGATCATCTCCATCGAAGGGAGCAGCATGTAGAGATCCGCACGCCGCTTGCTCGCTTCACTCTCGATCCACTCCGGACACGATCCGTAGTAATGCCGCGCATACACAATGGTGGAAAAGAGATCCGTGTCGTGAAACACGATCCCTCCCCGAGCGGCTGCCACTGCTCGATCGATCAGATGAATCTGTCCGATCGCGATCGGCGGGACGTCCCGTGCCTCGAGCGGTCTTCCCAGATCCCGGGCGTACTCGCGCGCAAACTCACCGCTCCAGACGGTTCCAAAGATCTTCGCCAGCCGGGCCGCGAGCGTCGACTTGCCGCTGCACTCGGGACCGACGAGCGTCACCCGCCGCAGCTCCCGCGCCGCCATCACGCCGGCCGCTCTCCGATGAGGGTTTCGTACCCCGCCGCTGCTCTTGAATCCCGCAGAGACTGCTTCCATCTGAGGAATCCGATGACCGCGAGGACGAGCAAACCGACGTGGAGAATCGCCGTCGGAATCAAATCGCGGTTGATGAAGAGAGCGACGTAGAAGACGTCGACGACGATCCATATGATCCAGCTCTCCAGATGTTTCTTCGCCGTCATCCATTGAGCGACGAGACTGAAGCTGACCAGCGTCGAGTCGGCCCAGGGAACCGCCGCGTCCGTGTACGTCGACAGAACAGACGCGAGCGAGACCGCACCGATCGCTCCGAGTCCGAGCGCGACCACCAGCGGGAACCGCGGAATTCTGGTCACGCGCAGAACGTCGGCCTCAGTCTCGCCTCGCGTCCACAACCACCATCCGTAGATCGCGAACAGCCCGTAGAGAAAGTAGAGCCCGGAATCCGCGTAGAGCCGGGCCCGGAAATAGACGACCACATACATCGCCGTACTCACCAGCGAGACCGGCCAGCACCAGACGCTCTGCCGGGAGGTCAGCCAGATCGCGACCGCGGTGATGATGGCCGCGGAAACCTCGAAGAGGGACAACCCAGCCACTTCACAGCCGCCAGTCGAGTGTCAGCGAAAAACTCCTGCCTGACAACGGGTAGTAGAAAGCGATGCCATCGATCGACCTCGAACCGCCCGAGTCTTCGATCAGAAAGGGATAGCTGTAGCCGCTCGGCTTGAAACGCTCTTCGTCGAGCAGATTGCGAACGCTCCACCGGAGGCGCATTCCGTCACCCAGCCACCGGTCGAGCGCGACATCTCCCTGGAGGTCAGCGATGAAGTACGCTGGTGTCACCAGATCCGGATTCCCCGTGTTGTCCAGCTGCGACTCGCTCACCCACCGCGCCAGGAGCTCGGTGCGCAGCCCGTCGTACGGCCGCCACTCGACTGCCCCGTTCAGGATCGTTTCCGGAGTCAGCAGTGGCTCGACATCACGATGAACTATCGGGACCGTTTCGACGAAACCGAAGTTTTCGTCGTAGACGTCATAAAACTGCTCCCACTCGCGAATGCGATTCCGGCTGAAGCTGGATGCGCCACTCACGCTCCAACGGTCGCTGAGCATCCAGTCCACCTCCAGCTCGAGACCTCGACGGGAGGAGCGGTCGACATTGCGCCGCGTCGGCAATCCGATCTCCGAGAGCTCTCCGGTCAGTGCGATCTCGTCGCGAAACTCCATCGCGTAGACATTTGCAGCGAGCCTCAGAGCTGCCGTCACGTGATCGACGCCCAGCTCGACGTCCACGACACTCTCGGGACGGACGGCCCGCAGATCGTAACGGATCGAAGCATTGTCTTCGCCGAAGAGCATGTCGCTTCGAGCCGGTTCACGCTCGGAACGTCCGATCGAGCCGTATGCCGAGACCGCGGGCGTCAGCTGGTAGCGGGCCCCGACTTTCGGATTGAAAAATGTCCAGTCGACACTACCGAGATCGAGATCGCCGATGTACGTGAATGACGCCCATCTCACCTGGCCATCGCCAAAGAGGGTCCAGTCCCCCACCTTTCTCGAAAGCTTCACGAATGCATTCGCTTCATTTTTTTCGGCGGTGTTCAGGTACTGGCGAGCGCCCTCGATATGAAGCTGATGATCCCGCGTGAAATCGGTCAGGTGGAACCCGACGTCGACGTTCGTCGCTCCTCTGATTTCGTTGTAGACCCCGATCAGACCAATCTGATGACCATCGATCGAAAACCGGAGCACCGAATCGGGCACCGCCACATCGAACCATCCATCGGCTCCGTTGTAGTAGGCGGTAGCCGAGACGGTTCGCGTCTCGCTCAGCGGGCGGATCAATTCGACCTTCAGCAGGTCCTGTCCGAAATCGTCGCGATCGTCGGCCCCGAGTGGATTGAAACGGCGATTCCCTTCGAGAATGTCGTCCTCGACCGCCAGATACGAAAGCTCGCTCTTCTCGTTTCCCGAGAATCCGAACACACGAACGAGGGTCTCGCCCACCGTCCCGTCGAGCCCACCCCAGAAGGCGACCTGCTCGACTCCCGAGTTGTCGCGGTAGCCGTCACTCTCGTTCAGGGAGATGCTCGAATAGCCTCTCCAGTCATCGAGAAAACTTCCCGTATGCCAGGCGACCCTTGCGCGACGATGGTCGAACGAGCCGAGCCCGACATAGCCGTCGATCCTCGAGTCATCGGCGGGAGTGAGCGATAGGAAGTTGACCGACCCGCCGAACGAAGGCGAACCGAGCGTGGAGGTCCCGACGCCCCGCTGCATCTGCAGCGAGCTCGTGTTCGACGCCAGATCGGCAAAGTTCGCGAAATAGATCGCGTTCTCGGCTGGATCGTTCAGCGGTACACCGTCCAGTGTGACGTTGATTCGCGTCGTGCCGATTCCTCGTATCGAAAAGTACGAGTAGCCGCTTCCACCCGAACCGGCGTCCGCCCAGCTCACAACCGAGGGAAGTCTCTCGAGAAGCAATGGAATGTCCTGTCCCCGATCGTTCTCGAGAATCTCCTCACGGGACATCTCGCTCGACGCTACCGGTGCCTGATCCGAGGCGCGGATTGCCGTGACGGTCACAGACTCCCGATATCCGGCAGAACCCTCGAATCGAATCTCCAGGTACTCATCCGGATTGTCGACGCTAATCCTCTCCGTGATTCCGCGGTACGACACGGTCAGGACATCCACGCCAACGACGGGCAGCATGAACGATCCATCCTCCCCAGTGGTTCGTGTCACTCCCGCCGCACTGACTCGCGCACCTTCGACGCCGAGTCCTGCGCCGTCGATTACCCGACCGTTCAGTCCGCTCTGAGCAACGGACGAAAGAGAGAACGCGAGACTGATGCAAAGAAAAGAAAAAATCGAAAGCCGCTTCATCTTCACCTCCGAGTCGTTTTGGCCGGAGACTCAGAGATGATTCGCTCTCTTGCCTTTCCCTACGCCGGTTCAAACCGGATCAGGTTCTAAGGGTTTGATCTCAGGCCCGCATGGGCCACCCCCAAGGCTCCCGCCATCCATAAGAACCCAACTCGATCAGAGTGCGGGTTGTTCCAGACTCCGTCTACACGACTGAGCCGAAGCGAATCGAAAGCTCACCGACTCACTCCTCGTGCACGGTCTTTCCTGCAAGGAGGTCGAGGGCATGGGGAACGAGCTCGATCACCGCCTCGAGATTGTCGATTGCTCCCGCGCGGCTTCCGGGAATATTAATGATGAGCGAGTCCCCGGCCGCCCATCCTCCCGCTCTGGACAATGGCGCCATCGGGGTCTTCTCCAACGAGCGGTCTCGCATCAGCTCACCGAACCCCGGAATCAGACGGTCTCCGATCCGCGCCGTTGCTTCGGGTGTCACGTCACGGGCGGAGATACCCGTTCCACCGACCGTCACCACGAGTCTGATCTCCGGCGTTCGCACTGCCGCGATCAGAGCTGCTTCGATCGCCTCGACGTCGTCGGGGACCACGACGGCATCCGCACAGTCGTACCCGCGCGAACGGAGATAGTCGACGACATCAGGGCCCGAGAGATCGTCCATCGTTCCGCTGCTCACACGGTCCGAGCACGTGATGACCACAGCCTCGGGCTTCTGCGCCGGCCGGCTCATCCTCTGTAGACGACCGAGTTGTTCTCCGTCTCTCGAAGCCTGATCTCGTCGAGTCGCACGCCGTCGAGCTCGCCCGATAGACGGTTCCAGAACGCTACGATGAGATTCTCCGCGGTCGGATTGATCCCGAGGAGGAAGTCGACGTCGACGTTCAGGTTGCGGTGATCCACCTCGTCGATGATCACACGGCGGACCACGTCCTTGAGATCCTTCAGATCGATGACCATGCCGGTCACTGGATCCACCTGCCCCTTTACGCTGACCTCGATCGTGTAGTTGTGTCCGTGCCCGGCCGGGTTGTCACACTTGCCGAAGACTTTCTTGTTCCACTCGTCGTCGAAATCGTCGTTGTGCAGCCGGTGAGATGCCGAAAACTGCAGCCGCGCGGTAACCCCCACTTCAGTCACGTCATCCCCCCTTGCTCAACACTGTTCAGGCCGGACATCCGCTCCCGGATCTCGGCGCGCCGGCCATCCAGAACCCTCAACGAGTTGCGATACCGAGGATCGGATCGCAGATGCTCGAAAAGAGGACTCGTCTCGATCGCTCCGGCATGCGGCTCCGCCGCCTCGGCTGCCCGCTGGATCGCATCGAGTGTTCCCCTCGTGTCCCGCATCAGACTTCGTATTTCGGCAATCCGCGTGTAAGGCGAATCGTACCAGCTGGCTCCGCTGATCGCGTTCTCGATCAGCCTCTCAGCCTCGGAATTGTCCCCCGAGTCAGCAGCGATGTATGCCGCGAGAAGCGACGTTTTCGGCTCCGCGCCGAGCCCGCGAAGTTTGTCGAGCTCGAGGTTCGCGACCGGTCTCGATCTCCGAAGGATCCCGATCCGCCCTACGCGAAAAGCGAGCTCCGGGTCGTTCGGATCGAGCTTCTCCGAGTCGTAGTATTGATTGACCGCCCCCCTGAGGTCGCCATCCCGGGCCGCGAGATCACCGGGATGAAGGCCGAGCGACCCATGCAGGTCGACCAGGCGCATGAAGATCCCGTCCTCTCGCGCGAGCAGAGCGGCATGCGCGAGCCCCTTCCGTGCGGTCTCGGCATCCGAATTCGCTTCGTAAATTCTCGCCCAGGCCCCTACTGCATCCGAAACGAGCCCGTATTGCAGACTCCTTCGGGCAATCTCATTCCAGATCTTTTCGCCAGCGCGCGTGATCTCGGCGGCTCGAGCCAGCGCCTCGACCTCTCTCGACGGCGTTTCGCTCGACGCATACAACCTCGCCAGGCGCAGCCACGAAAGGTAATCGCCGCTCTGCTCGGCCTCCGTTCGGAGGCTGGTTGCAAGCCGCTCGAGATTTCCGCTCGGATCGAACGAGCGAAGATAGGCCTCGCTGGCCGGGCTCGTGACCGGAGGGATCGTCCGCCGAAAGCCGAGCGCTTCCGCGATCCAGGTGACGATCTGATCGGCCGCCAGGACCGGGTCGTCCACCGGCACGGGCGGGCTCGAAGCGGGACGGCCCTCGATCGTGGCCTGAATCATCGGCGCAGCCGGCTCCCCCGGTTCGATCGCCTGATCGCCATCCGGCTCGAATCGTTGAATCCGGATCTCGAGAACACCTGATGACGCCTCCGCGACAACATCTGTCGCCGGCTCCAGCATGAGCATCATTGCGACAGTTTCGACGACGACTTCGCGAGCGTCCGCCTCTGCGCTTTCGATCGCCGCATCCCTCGTAAGGAACAGTCGGAACGCCTCCGCTTCCTGAGCGATCCGATCCCCCGTCTCGCTACCAGTTTCCAGCTCCGCTCCTCTTTCACTCGCCGGGCGGAGAACGAGAAACAGGACGGCCACGACGGCAATCAGAACCACTCCGGCAATCCCGGCGATCATGAGGCTGCGCCTGCGACCACCCGTTGTTCCGGCCGTCGGAGCTGCGGAAACCGAGGCTCGCGGCGGGCGAGCCTGTCCCGCCACGGGCTTCGGAGGTTCGGCCGGGCTGACGGCGGCGGCTTGCGGCGCCGCTGCGACGACGAACGTCCTGCCGACGAGGGTGCCGAGCTCGCTCTCGACGTCGAGACCGGTCTCCGCGGCAATTTCCGAGGTGGTCACGAACTGTCCCGGTTTGATCGCATCGAGAACCAGAAGCGACGTTCGGAGCGCTTCACCGCCGATGGTGAAATCCCTGTCGACCACTTCCCCATCGCCGACGACGACCTTCAGGTCGGACGATCCTTCCGCAGTCAGCGTTTCCTGGTGGATCCGGCGGCTCGCCGCGATGGCTTCCCGATTGGTCGCGAACTCGGCGATGACGATTGGCCCGGTCGTCTCGACGATCTTTCCACCGGTCAGATAGATGCTCTGACTCACGACATCCCCACCGGGGGAAGATGTCTGGTCGGAGAAGCCAGTCGTGTCCGCCACGAGTACGGTAGCGCGTCGACCCATTTGTCCGATCCTAAACGATCTCGATCAGGTCTGCACCCGATTCGACCGTCTGGCCGTCGGTTACGAAAACACTCTCGACTGTGCCATCTCGCGTCGCCCGGATCTCGTTTTCCATCTTCATGGCTTCCAGCACGACGAGGGGGGCGCCTTTTTTGACCGAATCACCCTCGGCCACCAGCACGCGAGTCACCCGCCCGGGCATGACCGCACGAATCCTGCTGTCTCCCTGGACGTCGGATTCCCTGAGCGATCGTTGCATTTGAAGCGGGTCGCGCACCTCGACGCCGACTCTCGCGTTGTCGAAAAAGACGTGGTGCGACGCACCATCTCGAGCATCCACTACGGCGTACTGGCGTCCATCGCCTAAACGGATCGAGACGAGAAGGTCGTTCGCCTTCAGAAAGTCGACCTCGTACTCCGTGTCGCCGACCTTCGCATGAAATCCGTCCCCCGCTCTCGAGATCTCGACTGGAATCAGATCCTCCCCATGTTTCGCAACGAGTTTCATGGACGCCTTCCCGACACCGACATCAGCCGGGCCGATCGTCTCCAGGCGGAATCCTTCCGCACGTCGACCTGAACACGCTCGGCGTTCTCCAGCTCTCGAATCGCGGAAACGATGATCGCGACATCGCGAAGCTCCTCCTCCACCCCGGATGCCCTCGTCAGCGCGTCGAGCATCCGATCGATGGTCCCGGTATCGAACTCGCCGCGCCTGAAATCGCTGTCATCCATGAGCCGGAGATAAAAGGGAATCGTCGTCTGGATGCCATCGACCCGGTACTCTCCGAGTGCTCTCTTCATCCGGGCGATCGCTTCATCACGACTCTTTCCCCACGTGATCAGTTTGGAAAGCATCGGATCGTAGTGGAGCGGCACCTCATATCCGCTGTAGACGCCGTTGTCGTTTCGAACGCCTGGGCCCTGCGGCAACATCAGATTCCGGATCAGACCCGGCGACGGCGCGAAGCCCGAGAACGGATCTTCGGCATAGATTCGCGCCTCAATCGCGTGCCCCGACATCGTGACGTCCTGCTGGCGAATCGTCAGACGCTCTCCGAACGCGATTCCGATCTGCTCTTTGACCAGATCGATGCCCGTCACGAGCTCGGTGACCGGATGCTCGACCTGAAGCCTTGTATTCATCTCGAGAAAGTAGAACTCACCGGAGCTCGCCCGCAACAGCTCGATGGTCCCTGCCGAGTCGTAGTCGACTGCTCGCGCGGCGCGAATCGCAATCTCACCGATCTCCGCACGGGTTTCCTCGTCGAGAACTGGCGAGGGACATTCCTCGATGACCTTCTGATGCCTTCGCTGGAGCGTGCACTCCCGCTCGCCGAGATGGATGATGTTCCCGTGCTTGTCTCCGAGGACCTGGACCTCGATGTGGCGGGGGGCCTCGAGCGCTTTCTCCGCGTAGACGGCGGAATCACCAAAGAACGCGAGTGCCTCGCTGCTCACACGCTCGAAAGCCGCTCTCAGACTCTCCTCATCGCCAACGACACGCAGTCCTTTCCCACCACCCCCAGCACTCGCCTTCACCATGATCGGGTAGCCGGACTCGCGCGCGAATGAAACGAGATCCTCGACCGATTCCACCGGCTTCTGAAGCCCGGGAACGATCGGAACTCCCGCCGCCGCCATCCGGGTACGACTCTCGGTCTTCGACCCCATGGCGCGGATTGCCGATGACGACGGGCCGATGAAGACGATGCCGGCTTCGGCGCATGCGTCCGCGAAGTCGGCGTTCTCTGCCAGAAAGCCGTATCCCGGATGGATCCCGTCCGCACCACAACGTTTGGCAACTTCGATGACGCGGTCGATCCGAAGGTAGCTTTCCGAAGAGGGCGCGGGCCCGACGGGAAAAGCCTCGTTGGCATAGAGCACGTGGAGAGACCGGCGGTCCGGCTCGGAGTAGATCGCGACCGACGAGTGGCCGAGCTCGCGGCACGCGCGTATCACCCGGAGCGCAATTTCGCCCCGATTGGCGATCAGGATTTTCAACTCTCGTCTCCCGACCGCCTGTGATCGACCTCCCCGGCGCGCTCCAGATACGATTCGATCGAGCGGCCGAGCGCCAGCCGGTCGACGAGATTCTCGGTCGAGTCGAACTCCTCACGCTTCCGCTTCGCTTCCGCGAGATAGTAGGCCCTCAGCCCCGCCTCGATTCCGAGCGACGGATACTTGTCGCGCAGCGCGCGAAGCCAGTCTTCAGTCTGCTTTCGCTGGCTCTCGTCGCCGGTGCCGGTCTCCAGGTCCTTCAGCAGCTCCGCAACGACCCCTTCGAGCACATCCCCGTTGGGCAACCCGGTCTTCTTCGACTCTTTGTCGGCCATCAGCCCCTCCGCCGCCGTAGTGTACACAGAGCGCGCCTGTCCCGTTCATCCCACCGGAATCCAATCCCTGATCGGTTCGTAACCCATCGACGCGAGCCGCGGCGCAATCAGCTCCCGCGCACCGTAGTTTCGAACGTAGACTAGAACGAACGGGCGCGGCGTCCGCGAAGCGAGCCACTGCGGGGCGTGAACCGGGATACCTCCAGCCTCGCGGCCGATCTTGCGGGGATCGACGTCGATCCAGGATTCAATCGAAGGACCGGAGAAGATGTCGCGCGCGCTGCCGGGTCCTACGTCCTGCGCCCCAGATCACCAGCGGCCGCGAGCCTGCGATACGAGGATCCCGGGCAAGATGACGCGCTCGCAGCCGGTCGAAGGCTTCGCGTGAATAGCGAGGATCAACGCGGGAAGTCCGATCCGGTCGCTCACGCCAGTGAACCAGCACCTCTTTGCATTTCCTCATCTCCAGTCCCTCCGCATGCATCCGCAACCAGAGCTCGTAATCCTCTGGAAACGGGCCATCGCGATATCCACCAATTGCATGGAACATCTCGCGGCGAAACATCACCGTTGGATGGGTGAACGGAGATTCGAAGAAGATTTCGAAACCGATCTCCTCGGGGGTGATGATCGCGTTCTGCCAACGCTCGTATTCGCGGTATCCGGCACGGAGAAGCTTGCGGGGGAAGATCCGAACCCGGGAAGCGACCAGGGCGGTTCTCGGATTGTCGTTCAGGGCTCCGGCCTGAACCTCGAGCCTGTCCGGAGTCATCAGGTCGTCGGCATCCATCCGGGCAACCAGAGGTGCGCGCGCACGAGAGAAGCCGTACTGCAGAGCGGCGACGAGCCCGTTTCCATGATTCGACGACAATCTGATCCGTCGGTCGACAGCCGCCGCGGCGCGGAGAATCGAGGCCGACCCATCGCTCGATTGATCATCGATTGCGTGAAGCTCCCAATCGTCGATCGACTGGTCGAGGATCGATTTCAGCGAATCCTCGATGAATTTTTCTTCGTTCCGGAACGGAAGGACGATCGAAATCCGGGGATTCAGTCGGGAAGAACGGTTTTTCATCGTTGGCACCCGGACCATACAATGAGATTCGATGTCGAACCTCACTCCCGAGAAGCTCGAACAATTCCGAGAGACGCTTCTGCTCGCGAAGGCCTCCGCGGAAGCGCTTCTGACGCAGACGTCAAACTCGCAACCGATCGAGCGGAGCGGATCGGCGATTGGGCGGCTGACTCGGATGGATGCGATCCAGATGCAGGCGATGGAGCAGATGAGCCGAGGCCAGCTCCAGGTCCGGCTCCAGCAGATCGAAGCCGCGCTGAAATCATTCGATCGCGGGACTTACGGAATGTGCCGCCTCTGCAAGGAGCCGATCGGAATCCACCGTCTCGAGGCTTTGCCCGAGGCGCCGTTTTGCGTTTATTGCCAGGAGGGTTTCGAATAAAAGTCACCCGCGAATCCGACCTGACGGACCGGGTCCGCTTATTTCTCGACCATTTCCTTCAACCACTTCCCGATGTCGGTGTTGTCGATCCAGCCGCTGAATCGCTCGGAGCCGGGGCCGTAGGCCAAAACTGGAAGCGCCTGCCCCGTGTGGTGGCCGGAGAACCATTGCAGCCTCAGCTCGCCGCTCGCGCCGGGAGGAGCAATCTGGAACGCGCCGGTCTCATGATCGCCGGTGAACACGACGAGCGTCTCACCGTTTGCTTCGGCATAGTCGAGAGCAACCGCCACAGCTTCGTCGAGTGAGCGGAGGCTGTCGAGCACGGCCCCGGTCTCGTTCTGATGACTCGCCGTGTCCGTCCCCTCGCTCTCGATCATCAGGAAAAAGCCGTCCGGATCACCTGCGAGCTGCTCGAGCGCATAACGAGTCAGAACGGGAAGCGGCGCTTCGGGATGATCGAGGTCGAGATCGTTGCCCGGAAACACCGCGAGCACCTTCCCGGGAGTCGGCGCGAGACCCGCGGGGTTTGTGACCGGCAGATATCCGAATCGATCCGAAATGTCGCCGATCGACGGGATCCCGTCGACTCCGAACTTCTCCGAACCGTTGCTGATCACCAGATCGACTCCGCTGGTCAGCATCTGGGGAACGATGCCGAGTGCGTCACCACGGTCGAGCGTATGGGATGCGAATGCCGCCGGTGTCGCATCCCAGAATCCCGTCGTGGTGACGAGCCCCGTCATCATCCCACGCTGTTCGGCGATCTCGAGAACCGTCTCGACCTCCCGGCCGTCCGGAGTCACTGAAAGAGCGGCGTTGGTCGTCTTGATCCCCGCTGCCATCGCCGTGGCGGCAGCCCCCGAATCGGTCACGCTCGAGCTGGCGGAGTGGGTCGTGACGAGCGCCGCACTCGTAAATCGCGGCAAGGTCGACTCCGATCCTCTCAGATGATCGAGGACGGTGAAATGCGTGGAGCCCATCCCGTCACCGATCAACAGAATGATGTTCTTCGGTACCGCCTCGTCAATCGACCGAACCGGTGCGCGATCCGCCGTACGGCAGTTTCCCAGAAAAAGCGGAATCAACAGGAGCAGACTGAGTTTTCGCGTCATCATTCCTCCGAGGCATCGCGATCATATCGAAGGGGTCCCGGAAGTTGAGACTCCTCCGCGCGAGTCGAAAGGAGTCAATCGGACAAGAGCTTGCGTCAGGGACTCGAGCGTGAAAACTCGCGGCCGGGGTTCTTCTGCCTCAATGTTTCCTCGGCCCACGGACCCTCGATCATCGCGACGGACCGCCCCTCGCGGTCGTGCGCGAGATTCACACCATAGTTCGGCCAGTCAATCTCTTCGGAATCCTCCGTTCCGTTCTGTGCGACGGGCCAGAGTGCGTATCGGAACGGCAGCCGGTCGAGAACGGTTTCCACTCCATATTCCGAAGACAGCCGCGACCGGATGAGGTCGAACTGCAGCTCACCCACCGCGGCGAGAATCGGGTCCCGGCGCATCGGATCCCTCAGGATCTGGATTGCGCCTTCCTCCTCGAGCTGACGAAGCCCCTTCTGAAAGCTCTTCTGACGATCGACCGATTTTGCCCGCAGAGTCGCGAACTGCTCCGGAGCGAAGCGCGGAAGCGGAGGAAAGCGCAACGGCCTTCCCTCGCAAACGGTATCGCCAATCACGAACAGACCCGGATTGACGAGCCCGACGACATCACCCGGGAAAGCCTCCCCGGTCGATTCCCGCTCGCGAGCAAAGATCCGATGAGCCCGCGGCAGGCGGAGCGAGCGACCGAGCCTCGGGTGCTCCACGGTCATACCAGTCTCGAAGCGGCCCGAAACGACCCGCATGAACGCCATGCTGTCGCGGTGCATCGGATCCATGTTCGTCTGGATCTTGAAGATGAATCCGGAAAATCGGTCGCTCACGGGATCGATCATCCCCTGGTCGCTCGCCCTGGGCATCGGCGGAAGCGCAAGGTCTCCGAGAGCGTCCAGAAATGCCCCGACCCCGAAATTGTTCAACGCGCTTCCGAAGTAAACGGGCGTCTGCCGGCCAGCTTCGAAGGAAGCTCGATCGAAAGTCGTTCCGGCTTCGCGCAACAGCTCGGCCTCTTCGCTCAGCTCCCGGAAGAGCCGCTCGCCGAGCTCCTCGCGCAGCCGTTCGTCACCGAGACTCGCGGGAATGATCGGAATGGCACGGTCCCCACGCTCACCCCGTTCGAATCGGAGCACGCGCTCGCCCTCGAAATCGTAGACGCCCTGGAACTCCGGTCCGGCACCGATCGGCCAGTTTCGAGGAACGGCCGACATCCCGAGCACCCGTTCGATCTCATCGAGCAGCTCCATCGGATCCCGTCCGGGCTGATCGAGCTTGTTGACGAAGGTGACGATCGGAACGCCGCGATCGCGGCAGACGGCGAACAGCTTGAGCGTCTGGGGCTCGACACCCTTGGCCGCATCGAGAACCATCACCGCCGTATCGACCGCCATCAGAACGCGGTATGTGTCTTCGCTGAAATCCTGGTGGCCTGGCGTATCGAGCAGGTTGAAACGGCAACCGTCGTGATCGAACTGGAGCGCGGTCGAAGTCACGGAGATCCCACGCGCCTGCTCGATCGCCATCCAGTCCGAGCGTGCATGCTGCTGTCTCGCCTTGCGGCGCACCGCTCCCGCAAGATCGATCGCTCCCGCGTACAGCAGCAGCTTCTCCGTCAGAGTCGTTTTCCCGGCATCCGGATGCGAAATGATCGCGAAGCAGCGCCGCCGCGCCACCTCCTGCGCAATCCCGGATGGCGGTTCGTGTAGATTCATCGTCTCCATACTGACCGTGTGCATAAACATCCGCGCTCGAACCCGATTCCCCGGAAGTCCGGGGTTGACCGTGGCGGGGAGCAACGATCCTGCTAATCTCCAGCGCTGATGAAGAGATCGGACTTCAGCTACGAGCTCCCGGCAGAGCTGATCGCCCAGACAGCCGGGGAGCGAGGGACGTCCCGGATGCTGGTGGTACGGCCTGAAACCGGAGCGCTCGAGCATCGTTCGATTGTCGATTTCCCGTCCGAGCTCAATCCGGATGACCTCGTCGTTCTGAACGACACCCGGGTCATCCCCGCGCGCCTTTTCGCGGATCCCCTCCCCGGAATGGAGAGGCGGATCGAGATTCTCCTCGCCCGCGATCGCGGCGACGGAGTCTGGGAGGCGTTGGCGAAACCGGCCCGACGCATCGGCGAAGGTGACGTGCTTCGATTCAGCGCAGACCTGACTGCCCGAGTGATCACGAAGCTCGACCGGGGGCGGGTCGTCGTCGCATTCGAAAAGACCGCGGAAGAGCTACTCTCCCTTATCGAGACCGTCGGCCGCGCCCCGCTCCCCCCATACATCCGGCGCGACGCGACCGACGCCGACCGCGAGCGCTACCAGACCGTCTACGCCTCCGCACCGGGTGCCGTCGCCGCCCCGACCGCGGGTCTTCATTTCACCGACGACATTCTCGCCGCAATTCGTAAGCGGGGCATCCCGATCGAACGCGTCACCCTCCACGTCGGCCTCGGGACCTTCCGCCCGGTCGAAGCCGAGAATATTCAGGATCACGTCATGGATGTCGAGCGCTTCGAGATCCCGGAATCGACTGCGGAGGCCGTGCGGCGGGCGAAGGCTGCCGGAGGACGGGTCGTCGCGATCGGAACCACAACCGTGCGCGCCCTCGAGAGCGCCGCGGACGAAGAAGGCCGGCTGAGTCCCGGCAGGAGCGAGACCGGCATTTTCATCGTTCCGGGATACTCGTTTCGAGTCGTCGACGCGCTGCTCACCAACTTCCACCTGCCGGAAAGTACGCTCCTGATGCTCGTCTCCGCGTTCGCGGGGGTCGAGACGATCCGCCACGCCTATCGGGAGGCGATCGCCCGGCGCTACCGTTTCTACAGCTACGGCGACTGCATGTTCATCGAGAGGGGCGGGAGTTAGGAACTTTGCTGCGAGCTTGCGCGATGCAACGTTCGAACGGGAGGGCGAGCCTCTGGCGAGCCGCGAGCTGGCGGGATTGGATGGCCGACGGCAAACCTGCCCGGATGGTTGCGGGTTTCAGGTTCGGTTTCGAGGATCGCGGCTCGCCAGAGGCTCGCCCTCCCGGTGATGAGACTCGATTCAGCAAGCTCGTCACGGTGCGGCTCAGCAGGAGCTTCGCCCTCCCCTGCGTTTCAACACGTTGTACTTGAAGGGGATTGCCCACCTGCTCCATCCGGGCCGGAATCCTGCTATCGTGTAAATTATGGAGCCCGATCCCGAAGATCGAGAGCTGGGGAGTCTTCTCAGGCGGTACGAGGAGCATCGAAACGCGCTCAGGAGGCTCTCCGCCTCCGCGCCTGACGGTCGTCTGGCACGGAGATACGAGCGCTTCATCGAGGATCTGAGTCGCACCATCGACTACCTGGTCGATCTTCAGGTCGATGACGAGACCGACGATGGCTGGGAAGCCGAGGAGGACGATTCCGATACTATCGCCGCGCCCCCACCGGAGCAGCAGCCTCGAGCCGACGACTTCGAAACGATGAACATCAAGCGTTGGAACGAGCCGCTCGTGCACGACCGGACCCAACCAGTCCCGGAGGAGACGCCCAGCCGGACACGCAATATCCCGATGGCGGTGATCCTCATCGCGATCGTTGCACTGATCTCCGCTCTGATCTGGTGGTCGGCGGGAGACCAGCCGGGGGAGCAGCCTGCAGTCGAGGAGTCTGAAGCGCCGGCGGTCATCGAGGAAACCCCGGAGCCCGTCCCGATGACGATCTCGCCGGCCGATTTCGATTTCGGCACCGTCCGCGAAGGCACCCGAGCCTCTCACCAATTCACCGTCACCAATGCCTCCGACGCCCCGATCGAGATCGAGTTCGAACGATCGAGTTGCCGTTGCCTCTGGTATCAGCCGGGCTCAGCGATACCCCCCGGCGAGTCGGGCGAAGTCGCGATCACGATCGATGGTTCGAGAGTGGAACCCGGTCCTCTGACCGAAACGGTCGTGATCCGCAACAAGCTGAATCCCGAGCTGACGGCCTCGGCCGTCGTCACGGCAGAGATCGTCGGAAGGAACTGAGCTCCCGTTTGAAGATCTACATCGGTCAGATCAATCCGACTGTCGGTGCCATCCGATCGAACGTCGAAAAGATTCGATCAACCTACCGCGACGGTACAGCCGCCGGGGCCGATCTCGTCGTCGTGACGGAACTGGCCGTAACGGGTTATCCACCGCGGGATCTCCTCGACAAGCGTGTCTTCGTGGATGCCAGCGTCGCGGCCCGTGACGAGCTCGCGGCGTCCACCGGAAAAACCGCCCTCGTATTCGGCTGCGTCACCTGGAACGACGAGCACGACGGCAAGCCCTTCCGCAACACGGCAGTCGTCGCCAGCGAAGGAAAAGTCGTGCATGAACAGCATAAATCTCTCCTCCCGACGTACGATGTGTTCGACGAGCTTCGTTACTTCGAACCGGCGTCCTCCGTGACGACCGTGGAGATCGCAGGAAAACGAACCGGCGTCCTGATCTGTGAGGACTTCTGGTTCGACGACAAAGTGTTCGGCCGCCGTCTCTACGAGAGAAACCCGGTGCGCGAAGCGGTCGAAGCCGGAGCCGAGCTCCTGATCAATATTTCCGCGTCACCCTTCAACGCCGGAAAGAAAAGATCGAGGCGCGGGCTTTTTTCGGCCATCGCCAGGAACAACGGAATTCCGCTGCTCTACGTCAATCAGGTCGGCGGCAACGATGAGCTGCTCTTCGATGGGTCGAGTCTCGTTTTCAACGAATCCGGCGAGACGGTCTTCTGCGGGCCTTCATTCAGAGAAAGCGCCGCTCTGGTTCCGTTGGACGGTCCGCCCTGCGACTCGATCGCCTCACTGTCGCTCGAGGAAGAGATCGCCGAAGCGCTCACGATGGGACTTCGGGACTATCTCCACAAAGTCGGCTTTTCGGATGTCGTACTGGGCCTCTCCGGAGGCATCGATTCGGCAGTTGCTGCCGCGCTCGCGGTCCGGGCGCTGGGCCCGGAGCACGTCACCGGGATCGCCATGCCTTCGCGGTTCTCTTCGCAATCGAGTATCGACGATGCCCGCTCACTCGCCGAAAACCTCGGGATTCGATTCACGATCGTTTCGATCGACGACATCTTCGAGAGCTACCTCCGGCGTTTCGAAGAGATGTTCGAGAATCCCGACTTCGGGCTGACCGAGGAGAACGTTCAGGCGAGAATACGAGGCAATCTGCTGATGGCCTGGTCCAACGAGAATGGGTCGATGGTGATCGCGACGGGCAACAAGTCGGAGCTCGCGGTCGGCTATTGCACTCTCTATGGGGACATGTCCGGAGGCCTCTCGCTCATCGGCGACGTCTACAAGACGATGGTCTACCGGATCGCGCGGTGGCTCAACTCGGACGGCGCGGTCATCCCGGAGTCCTCGATCGTCAAGCCGCCGTCGGCCGAGCTCCGCCCTGATCAGACGGACCAGCAATCTCTTCCCCCTTACGAGGTTCTCGATCCGATTCTGGTTCACTACATCGAAGACTGGCTCGAGGTCGACGAAATCGTCGCAAAGGGCTTCGATCCGGCCGTCGTCGAACGGATTGTCAGAATGGTCGACGGCAACGAGTTCAAACGCCGTCAGGCTGCCCCTACACTGCGGGTATCGTCGAAGGCCTTCGGAAGCGGCCGGCAGATGCCGATCGCTCAGCGCTGGAGAGGCTGAGCAGGATCACTCGGTGCTGCTTTCTCCACCAGGCGAGATTCGAGAATCGAGAGGTGCCGCAGAAAGCGCTCCCGCCTGAGCCGCTCGGCCTCAGCGATCGCTTCGGGATTCGCATCGCGAAAGGCTCGTCGCAGAGGCGTGGACTCGAGAACCAGCATCCGGAAATTGCGATACCAGCTCAGATCGCGGCGCATCAGACGCCCACTCTCGTACTCGATCGTCGGCCGGTCGTCCCGGTGAGGCGCGACATCCCTGGTGATTTTTTCGACCCCGAACGGATCGAGAACGAGCATACTCGCGAGCTCGGCTGAACCGTCGACGCCGATCTCACCCAGTTGCGACGCCGCCTCGCCCTTCAGCTGAGCGCCCAGCTCAGCGAGGGGTAAAGGACCCGGCGACATCTTTCCGATGACGATCGTGAACGCGTTGAGCGTGTCCGGTACGTACCAGACGGTCGTGTCCGGAAAAACCTCCCGGAACGCCGCGAGAATCTCGAGGTAATTTTTCGTCGTCATCGTATAGATCGGCAGCCACATCGAGACCACGCCGCTTTCCTCGAGCCGGTCGCGGCAGAGTCGGAAATAGTCGAGCGTGTAGAGCGAGCCGTTACCCGCAAAGCGCGGATGAATCGAGTCGGAGAGAATCACATCGAACTTCTCCGGGGTCGCAAGCACGAAGTTTCGGCCATCGTTAATGACCGTCTCGACGCGGGGATCTTCGAGAACCCCGTGATTCACACTCCTCAGATAGCGATCCGACGACTCCAGGACTTCGGGTGAAATCTCAGCGATGACGATCTCTTCGACGGGATGTCGCGAAACGGAGTAAGCCGTGCCTCCGCTGCCGAAGCCGATGTGAAGGACTTTGCGGGGATCCTCGTGAATCATCAGAGGAAGGTGGCCCTGCAGCATCTGGGTGCCGACCAGATCGCGGGCGGTGCCCGCCACGTTGACCCCATTCAGCTCGAGCCAGAGACCGTCGCCCACTTCCCGCAGGACCACGGTCGCGGAGGTGTCCTCGCGCATCATTCGGATCTTCGAGCGTTCGCCCTCGTAGATGCCGGCCGTGTAGATCACCGCGTCGCGGTCGATCAAAACCCAGCCGATCGAGAGAGCGCCGGCGGCAACGATCAGCATCGTCACCAGCGCTCTCCGCGTGGAACCGGCCAATCTTCCGGACGGAATGATGAGAAAGGCGGCGAGCATCATCGAGACCACGGCCGTTGCAAAAATCCCGTTCTGTGACCCTAGAGTACGAATCAGAAGGAAGCCCGCCGCGAGAGATCCCGCGATGCTTCCGAGCGTGTTCCAGAGATAGACCGAGCCGGTCGCCCTGCTCTCGGAATTCTTCGTGATGAGCTCATACAACAGGACCACGAGCGGAAACGTCGCGCCCATCAGAAGCGTCGGAGGGATCACCGCCGTGAGCACCCCTGCAAGAAGAACGAGAAACGTTTCCGCGTATCCGGTGGGTCTCACGATCTCAGCGAGATGGCCGAGAACATCCGACAGTTTCGTGAAGTACCAGACCTGGAAGGCGAGAACGACTCCGAGGGTCGCCTGCAGAGCCCCGAGAGCGGCGACCGGATGCGTTCTTGGCCATCGGGTTCGCGCGGCCGCACTCCCGAGGGCGATACCAATCAGAAATCCGAACAGCATCAGCGAGAACGCGTAGACGCTGCTTCCGAGGTGAAGCACGAGGATTCGCGTCCAGAAGATCTCGTTCGAGATCGCGACCATCCCGGTCAGAAAGGCGACCAGCAGAACGGCGCGGGCACCGAGTCCGTAAGCGGAGCCGATCTCTTCCTGCAGGGTCGCGGTCTCCTCCGCTCCGCGGGACGACGATCGGATGCGCGCAATCAGTACTGCGGCAACCGCCAGGACGAAGTTGGTCGCGACCGCGACGACGAGCGTTCTGACCAACCCGAGCCTCGGAATCAGAACGAAACCGCCCATTGCGACCCCTGCGGCGGCACCGAACGTATTGATCGAGTAGAGCGAAGCGATCGCGCGACCGCTGCTCTCGACTGCCTCCTCCCACCACCGGATCAGAACGGGAAGCGTCCCCCCCATCAGGATCGTGGGCGGAAGGAGAAACAGGCTCGACACGGCGATCCGCATCAGCGAGACAGCGCCGGGAGCGTCGGCCAGTGAGCTCCAGGTCGAAACATAGATCGCGTCGAGAAGCCTGAAAATCCACGGCGAGAACGCACCGATGACTCCGATGAAGGCCTCGACGACGGCATAGACGAGAAGCGGGGATCGGGACCGGAACCGCTTGCCGAAAATCCAGGCGCCGATTCCCAGTCCGCCGAGAAAGATCGCAACGAGCGTGGCCGTGGCGTAGACCGTGTTGCCGAAGACGTAGCCGAGATTTTTCAGCCAGACCGTCTGATAGAGCAGCGAGCTCGCACCGGAAAAAAAGAAAATCGCGGCCACCAGCACCCGCCGGCGCAATCGTCCCCGGTCGATCACGAAACAGCCTCTTCGCCTCTCCTGAGAGCGATTCCGAGATCGCTATCCTCTTCTTCCAGCACCGTGCGGAGATCGACGATCACCGAGCCTTCCTCAACGCGTGAGACGACGCCGAGATCGCGAAGCGTCGAAGAAACCGTGGTTTCGCGTCCAGCCTTCGCGAGACCTCTCGATTCGATCGACTCGTCAGGAGTCGTTCCTCCTCCGAGCACGGCCTTCGTCTCGATGAGCTTCCATTCCTCGAGACCCTGCCGCTCGACGATTCGCCGTCCTCTCTCTTCGAGCGCAGCGTTTTCTGCCTTCATCATCCTGTAGATCGGGATGCGCTCTTCGTGCGCCTCCCGGAGAAACTCCCGAAGGGTCAGCGTGACGATTGCAAATGTTTCTTTCCCCGGTCGGAAAGCCCTCATGAGCGGATGCCGGCGGCACCGTTCGACCAGTTCACGACTTCCGAGGATCAATCCTCCCTGGATCGCTCCGATGAGCTTGTCGGTCGAACAGGTAACGACGTCGGCCCCCATCCGCAACATCTCGCCGACCGTCTCTTCCCGGGAGAAGCCGTAACCGCTCAGATCGACCACCCGTCCGCCGCCTTCGTCGACGACCAGTGGAATATTCGACTCCCCGGCGATACCGATCAGCTCTCCAAGGCTCGGATGCTCGGTAAATCCGACAATTCGGAAATTCGAGGCGTCAACCCGCAGCAACGCTCCTGTTTCTCCCGACACGGCGTCTCTGTAATCCGCCGCACGGGTTCGATTCGTGGTACCGACCTCGCGCAGCCGGGCTCCTCCCTGACGGATCACGTCAGGGACACGAAACGAGCCGCCGATCTCGACCAGTTCTCCTCTCGACACGACGACTTCCCGTTCGGCGGCGAGGGCCGCGAGCACCAGCGTGACCGCCGCGGCATTGTTGTTGACGAGTATCGCGGCTTCGCACCCGAACAGTTCCTCGCAGATCCGTCCGAGATGGATCTGACGCGAGCCTCGGGAGGCAGATTCGATGTCGTACTCGAGGTTCGAGTATGAGGTCACGAGCCTGGCGGCCTCCGCCCAGATGGACGGATCGATGGGGGAACGGCCGAGGTTGGTGTGGATCAGAACCCCGGTGCCGTTGATCATCGGTCGGAGGGACATCGATGCCCTCGCCGCGAGGTCGCCCGCGACCCGAGCCCGGACGAGCTCGGCATCGAAGATCTCTCCATCGCTTCTGACCCGATCGAGCGCGCGCCTGATGCCCTCCACGACTCTCGATCTTCCGAAATCCTCGACCAGCGGCTCGTACGACGAAGAGGAGATCATCTTCTCGACCGACGGGATCCCCGAGCGCGAACGTCCTTTCGATCCCCGACTCCTCCTTACTCCCCTCGATTTTTCACTGGCCATAGGCTGGTCATCGTGGCCTTCGCGCCCCGAGTCGTTCGTGTATTGTATTGCCTTGTAGAGATGAGAAATCCAAAGCTCGAGATGCTGGCTCAGCTGGAGGAGAAGCTGCGCCAGCTCAAAACCCAATACGATATGTTTTTCGCCGGCTCCCGCCCCTTGCCTCCCACCGAGGACCGGAAGCGGTTCGAGACCGATCTTCGCGAGCTCGAAAAGTCGCGGATTCGCGACAATACGGTGCGGTTCCGCTTCAACAACCTGATGAATAAGTACACGATGATGCGGGAGCTGTGGGGACGCCGCCTTCGGGAAAAGGAAGAGGGTCCGGTCGACTACCGCAAGAGAGCCGCCGCCCTCAATATGGATGTCTCGGATCGACCCGATCGCTCCGCTGGCGCTCAGCGACGCGCGGAACGCGTAACTTCGACTGACGGCCGTTCGTACATCAGAGTGGAAGGCTCAGGAGATGCGGACCAGTTGCTCGAGCTTCACCGCGACCTTGCAGCGGCGAGCCGCGAAGCAGGAACACGCGAGATCACCGTGGGGCAGCTCTCAGCGATGATCGACACTCAGGTTTCCGGCCTTCGAGAGAAATACGGATCGGCCGACATCGGATTCAGGGTCGAGGTCGTCGACGGGAAGGTCAAGCTCAAAGCCAGACCCTTGCAGGAGAAACCATGAAATCCCGAATTGCCGCCATCGCAGTGATCGCCCTCTTCTCGGCAGGCTGCACAGCCTACCTCGCCGACCGCTTCGACGGCGATCCTTATGTGGATCCCTTCTGGGAGAAGTATCTCAATCCTGCCGAACCCCTCGATCGACGAATCACCGACATCCTCGAGGACATTCGGTCGAATGGCCCGAACCCGGTTCTTCAAAACGAGCTCGGCGCGCTGCTGGTCGAAAAAGGTTTCCCCAAGGACGCCGAGCGCGAGTTCCGGCGAGCGCTCCGGGAAGATGACCGCTACTACCCGGCCATGTACAACCTCGCTCTTTCCCGCCAGGCTCGTGGAGACGAGGCCGGCGCTCGGCGCGCACTTCGACGAACCCTTCAGGTGAAACCGGGCCATGCCGCGGCGCACTTTCAACTCGGCCTGTCGTACGAGCAGGAAGGACTGATCGAGCCGGCTCTCGAACAATACGAGAAGGCATATCGGATCAACGAGGCGCTGCTCGATCCGGGTGTCAATCCGAGAATCCTCGACACGGAGCTGGTCGATCTGGCGCTGCTGCGAATCTATCCGGCCGAGCACGTCATCAGAAGTCTCGCGTTCGAGAAACAGCCGTACTTTCCGGAAAGAACGGAGGCTACCGAACCCGCGCCATCCGACGTGCCGGAACCGGAGGAGATCGTGACGCCAGCCCCTCCTCCGACCGATCCGCAGTAGATCAGACCAACCGGTCCATCTCCGGGATCACACATCGGTAGCCCTCGCGGCTCAAACCGCCGACGACCGCGTCGATCATCTCCGAGCCGCGGAGCCCCGAAACGAGGTCCCCCTCGTGAAGCAGGACGATGGCCCCCGGTGCGACCTTTCCAACGATCCTTCGCCCAACCTGCTCCGGGGACTTCGAGACCGTGTCCCACGCTCTGGCGGTCCAGGCGACCAGCACCATCCGCTCCGATTCGAGAACCGGGTGTACGAACGGATTCTTCATCCCGACCGGCGCCCGGAAAAGAACCGGACGAGCTCCCAGTATTCGTTCGATCGCATCGTTGGCTCGCCGGATCTGTTCTCCGATCGCTCCCGGCGGCAGGCACCAGAAGGTTCCGCTGGGATGGGACCAGGAGTGGTTCCCGACGGAATGGCCCCGTTCAACGATCTCTCGAAGGAGATTCGGATGCGCGTCGGCCCTCTCCCCCTTGACGAAGAACGTCGCCCGCGCGCCATACGCGTCGAGAAGATCCAGCACTTTCGGTGTATCGTCGGGATCGGGTCCGTCGTCGATCGTCAGCCATACCTCTTTTTCATCGGAGCGAAACCGGCGGACCACCGGACCGAGGAGACGCGACGCCGGCATCAGAGTCGCCCATACGAGGATCGCATGCGCAACGAGCATGACCAGCAGCGACACCGGCCCTATGACCGGCCACAGCACGAGCGTCACCAGAGGCGCTGCAATGGCTGCTGTCAGGATGACGACTCGGATCGTCCCCTCCCTTTCGTGAATGCCGATTCCATGACTCGGACCATCGCATTCAGTATCACCGCACCGATATAGACGACCGCCACCCACCGCGCGACGGGCCCCCCGAACGCGACGAGAAACGCGCATACAGCGAGCATGAGGACCTGCTGAATCCGGCTCTGCAGGTCCGGCCTTCGCCGAAGATCGGTGTCGGCTCCCGGTGCGAAAATCCGGACCAGAAGAGTCCCCAGCGCAATGCTCGCGATCACCGCAAAGAGCATGAACGGAAGGGCGGCGACGAAAAGAATCACCGCCGAGACCATTCCGAGGCCGAAAGCCCTCGTGATCAGTTCCGTCAGCAGGACGTCGAGCACCAGGTAGAACGCAATCCCGAGAGTCCAGGCTTCGAGAGGATTGTGTCGGGGCCGGTCGGTCAGCATGACGACATCCGCGACCGGGTCGGAGCCGCAGCCAATGCCCAGCCGGGCAAGAGCTCGGAAGATCGCAAGGCGGCTTCGTACCGGATCGCAGACGCTCGTGATCACGTCCTCACCTCATAGAACGAGGCCCACTGATGCCACCATCGGGTCAGAATCCGTTCGAGAACTGCTGCCCATGAGCTCGCGGCGCGTTCGAGAGCAGGCTCCCTTCCGCCTTCCTCGGGGCGCGCCACATGAATCGGATCGAATGCGATCACCCGGTACCGATGGAGCCCGGATCGAACGACGAAGAGGGGAATGATGGGAACGCCGGCCACCAGGGCGAGCTGGAAGGGCCCCGACGGGATCGACCATTCACATCCGAAGATGGAGACCATCCGCGATGCGACACCCGGATAGCTGCGGTCTCCCTGAATGGCGACGATCTCCCCCGCACGCAACCGGTTGAGGAGCTCGATCCCCATCGACTCCGGACTCAGGTTGTAGGCGACCGAGAGACCGTCACCGCCAAACGTCTTGCGCTTTTCTCTCGCGAGCTCTTCGGTTCTTCGGTCGACCTCCGGCAAGCGGACCACCGAAAGACGCCGGCCTGTTCGCTCGGTGAAGATATAGGCCCCGAGATCGTAGTTGCCCATGTGCGCGGTCAGAAGAATCGCACCGCCTTCGATTCTGGAGAGGGCTTCGAGCTGATCCTCCCCTTCGATCTCCCAGTCGACCGGCTCTCGCCTGTCGATGAACGACCAGGTATCCGTCATCGACCACGAGAAGTTCCAGACCACTCGCGCTCCACGAAAGAAGTTCCGGACCGGCTGCTCTGGAAAAATGATCGCGAGATTTCGCGTCAATCCTCTTCGTCCGCTCGACCACGCCAGGTAGAAGGCCAGCGAGATCCAGACAATCGAGATCGGCATGAGCCACGGAGGGAAGTTGTTGACGCCCCAGAAATGCAGCTTGCGCCAGAAAACACTCCGAACCGACAGAAAGCGAAGCCAGTTGCTCATCCGGCGTTCATGTCCTCGAGAGCGCCGGATTCCTTCGCGACGTCGGGCCAGAGAGCTTCGAAAAGCTTCGACGAGAAGAGCCGGTCGTCGCCGTGGTAGGTCGGGACGACGAAGGGCGGAAAGCGAGCGAAGATTTCACGGTCGGAGACACGGCGCTTCGCCTGAACCCGTTCACGCTTATCCATGATCCGGTCATTGTTGGCGAAGAACCACTCTACCGCCCGGAACTGCATCGCCGTCAAAGGATCGTCGATTGTCGCCTTACCGGATTGCGTCGACTTTCCTGAGTCAGGGGCATCGAGCGGCGGCCGGGAAAGCAGGCCCGCCCTCGCGTTTCGTTCGGTCGAGTAGCGATGGAGACGATGAAGCAACGTCAGGAAAATCGGGCCTGACAGCCTGCCGAGCATTTCGTCGTCCAGATTCTTCACGACCATCTGAATCGCATTCCTCTCGAAAAGCACCCCCCTCTCGAATGCTCCCAGCCGGTTGCTCGTAGAGGACGATCGATGCCGAACCACCGCCGCAGGGTTCCAGACCGTGCGGTACCCCGCCTGCCACGACCTCCAGCCGAAGTCGACGTCCTCCAGATAGGCGAAGAAGTCGTCGTCGAAGCCGCCGAGCTCCAGAAACTCCCGTCGCCTGACCACCATGTTGCCCCCGCACGCAAAAAAGAGCTCCGTTCCCGGCTCCGGCTCGTCAATTTCATCGAGAGAGCGACCGTAGCCCGGCTGGAAGCCATGACCATCGAAGGTCATCACGCCGCGTACGAAATCGGCTTTCGTTCCGCTCGGATCGACGATCTTTCCTGCGGCTGCCACCACGTCAGGATCGGAGCCGGCGAGCGCATCGAGCGACGCTCCAATCCAGCCGGGCTCCGGGATGGCGTCGTTGTTGAGGAGGATCAGCAGATCCGCGGCCGACCGTCGTGCCGCTGCCATCACGCCGCCCGTGAAGCCTCGATTCTCTTCCAGCCGAATGACACGCACGGTCGGAAATCTCCGATGGACCATCTCCTGGATTCCGTCGGTCGAACCGTTGTCCACGACCGTGATCTCGACGTTTTCACGCCGCCCTTCGCCGGCCCCGGTCTGCAGAAGACAGGCTTCGACCGCCCGGATCGTGTCTTCACGACCATTCCAGGAAACGACCACGATCTCGGCCGCTGGGGCGCTCAGAGGATGCTCCTCAATTTCCGTCGGACTCGCTGGCCGACAGTCAGCGGAATCCTCATATCGGGAAACGCCGAGGCGATCCGCTTCGTGCGATCGACCGCGGGCTTCCGGAGAAACCGGAGCAGCGGCTCGGCAAGAGCCGGCCACTGATACTCCCTGACGAAATCCCGCGCCCCCGCGCGCAGCCTCTCCATTTCCGACGGACTGTTCAGAATGTCGATCAGCACTCCCGCCAGGTCATCGGGATCATTCGACGGCACGCTGACGCCGGCGCCGAATCGCGTCAGAATCGCGTCGGTCTCGGGAGCAGAGCTCGAGACCACCGGCAGCCCACCCCAGAGATAGTCGAGGATGCGGGTCCGGTAGGAGAGGTCGGTCTCCAGCGAGCGGTCGAATGTCAGCAAAGCGAGCTGGTGGCTCGCATACAGGGCCGATCGTTCCTCGTAACGAACCCATGGAAGAAAGTCGATCACGGCCTCGGCGCCGCTTTTCCGCACTACCGATCGCGCCTCCTCGAACCTCTGCCGTGGCGCGTCGGGATTCGGATTCTCGAGAAAGGTCAGCTTCGTGGACGCTCCTCGACGATTGGCCCGCATGACCGCCTCGATCGCGAGCTCCGGACGGTACCAGTCGTAGACGGAGCCGAAGAGCACCCGGTGCTCCCCGCTTCTCTCTCTCTGGAGCTCTACCGGCCGGGGAACGCCGAACGGAACGATCGCGAGCAGATTGTCGAGCCGGGGAGAGCCGTTGAATCTCTCGGGATTGATTCGTCCCGTTGCGGAGAGCATTCCGGTATAGAACATCTTCTGCGTCTCCGAGGCGCAAAGAAAAAAATCCCCCCGGCGAAGAGACCGGAGAATCGTCTCGTAATCGTGACTGAAGGCATCGGGATGTGCCTCGGCGTAGTGAAGATTCTCGATGAAGTAGGGGTCATAAAGATCGATGACGAGCGGTTGGGTGGAACCATGTTCCAGGACGTCGTTGACCGCGTGACCCTGTGTGTAGATCGAGTCTGAACGCCGGGATTCAACGTCGAGATTCTCTGCGGAGGAGACGACCGGACGCCACGGTCCATCCGGCGCCCCGTCCGGACTGGCCAGCACGACTTCGATTCCTCCGTCGGTCGCGGCCTTCGCCAGTTCGAGGAACCTGATGCCGATCCCGGCGGGCGATCCCGACCTGAGCTTCTCGGGACAGACGAAGAGCGATCTCATTCGCGTCCGATACCCTTCAGCTTCTGGAACAGATCGTGAGCGCGCCAGGCTTTCGTGCCGCGCATCTGGTCGATGAGCGAATTGAGCCGGGAAATCTCATTGAACTGCGCCTGCATCGTCCGGTCGCGATCGTCCATGGCGTCGGCGAATCGTTTCCGGTCTGCCTCCACTCGAGCCAGCTCTGCGCGAAGTGTTCGAACTTCTCCTTCCAGAGCAAATCGGCGAGTTTCGCTTTCCTGGAGCCGGCCCCCGAGATGGTGTGCGTTGGCAGCGGCGGTCTCGTGAGATTCCCTCACTCTGGACGCGAGGGTCCTGGTTTCCTGCTCGAGGTGTCGCGCCCGCCCCGATTCCGTCCAGCCGATCGATTCGAGCTTCTGCCGGCGTGCGTGCTCGGCGCTGATGTACCGGGCCAGCACCCGCAGATCGATGAGCTCCTCGTGTTTCTGCCACACCGCGAGTTTCGCATCGAGAAATCGATCGCTGCCCGCACCTGCGCCGAGGATCGCCGACCCGATATTCTCAATGTGCCGGATCTCACAGGTGATCCGCGGAATCCGCCTCAAGGGCCCTCTTCGTGACAGGCGAATCAGAAAATCCCAGTCCTCGAAAAGATCGAACGCCGGATCGAACCCCTTCAGATCGAGATAATCGTCGCGCCGCATGAGAAGCGTCGGCAACGGAATGTAGTTGTCGAACAGCAGTGCGTCGGGATCGTAGTCGCGCGCGTACGTCCTGAGCGTCTTGTCGCGCATGAGTCTCCCGGAGGCTTCCATCGACCAGAAGGCCGAGAGCGCATCCGAATAAATCGCGACCTCTTTTCCGTCCCACTCCGATCCGAGCTCGTCTATGTGCTCCGGATAGTGGAGATCGTCGTCGTCGAGAAACATCAGGAAGCCGGTGGCAGCAGAATCCACCCCGATGTTCATCGCCACGCTGCGTCCACGGCTTTGTTCGTTCTCGACCAGGCGGACGCGATTCCGGGACCCGATCACGTCGCGTGGCGATGCACCGCCGTCGTTCACCACGACGATCTCGCTCGCTGGCGTCCCGAGCCGGATCGAGTCGAGAGCCTCGCGAAGAAGATCGAGCCGATCTCGGGTCCTGACGATCACCGAGATGTCCAGCGGATCCCGGAGAACGCGGATCTCGGGTTTCGGCCCGAGCTCATCGATCAGCCCGCTCCACGGCATCGAGGCGAGGTCTCCCACAGAGATCAGATGAAAGGCTTCGACGAATCGCACGTCCGATCCGAGAGTGAGCGCGCGATACTGGGCGAGTCCCCTCGCGAACCACTCGTAGTCACGGTGGCCTATCTGCGACTCGTGCGCCCGTATGGCGGCGAACTTTTTCTCGGCGACTCCGGTGATGTCGACCAGCACATTCGGACGGAACGGGACCGAAGTCTCGTAGAAAGCGACGGATGCGGACCCGAGCCGGGGGAGCGAATCGGGTACCGCGACGAAAATCCTCCAGAGCACTCGGGCGACCGCGCGGTGATCCGGATGGATGTCGAGCGGGCTCGGGACGAGAATGAGATCGGGCGAAAGCTCCTCGATGATCTCCCGCAGCTCGGTACGAAGAGAATCGGATGCCCCGGCCACCCCCCTGTCGGAATAGCCGAGAAAGCGGGGGGAGCCGGTGATCCCGATTGTTGCGAGCCCCCTTGCCATTTCGGAGGCGCGAACGTGCTGTCCATCTTCGCCGGCTGCCGCCGACCCATCCGTCACCGCGACCACCGAGATTTCCTTCTCCTCCGCCGCGGCGAGAGCGAGAAAGCCACCGCAGCCGATTACCTCGTCATCGGGGTGAGGTGCGAGCACGAGGATCTTCTGACCTGGCAGCGTGCCGGCCTGGAACGGAAGGTGCTCATTTTCCTCGCTTCGCATTCGGGTCGAATTATCTCGTATGCATCAGACCTTCGGAATCGCTCGATGAACAACAGCTCCGCGAACCTCCCCGGGGGGGCCGCGTTATAGGATACTTTGCGGCACGACGACACCATGACCACGTGGGCTCAAGACCAGAAGACGAGCGACGAACTCATCGAGTTCCTCACTCGCCTCGCCCGGACTCTTGCAAACGCACAAACGCCGGCTGACGCTTTCGATACGGCTTTCGTCCAGATTTCGTCACAGATCCCGGTAGGCGTCGCGGTCGCGGTCATCCTCGAGCAGAATCTCAGCATCTATCTCTCACGGAACCCCATAGTCAAAATGGAGGAGAAGGGGCTACTGGACAGGATCCGCGATTCCCTGATCGCGACCGTTCATCTTCCGTTCAATACGACCGAAGCGTTCGTGGTGACCGATCGCGCCAGTCTTCAGGGGCAACACGGGGGCGAGCCGATCGCGGCGGCTACGGAAACGATTCTCGAGATTCAAGGCTCGATCGCAGGGATTCTCGCGATCTACCGTTCCGGGCCTCCGTTCGACGAGACCGAAAACCGGATCCTCGAGCTCGTCTCCGGCATTCTGTCCGTCGCAATCGCCGGAATTACCGCCAGGGGCCAGCTCCAGCAGCTCGCCGACATGGACGAACTGACCGGCGTCGGAAACAAACGCTCGTTCAGGAACCGCCTCGTCTCAGAGGTCGACCGAGCTCAAATTTATAACGTACCTCTATCGCTGATCATGTTCGACATCGATGATTTCAAGGAAATCAACGACGTTCAGGGACATCTCATCGGAGACGTCGTGCTCTCCGAGCTTTGTGGCTGCATCAAGGAAACGCTCCGCCCCACCGACTTTTTTGCGCGATTCGGAGGAGACGAGTTCACGATCATTCTTCCCCACACTGACCGCGCGGGCGTGGCATCCGCGGCGCAGCGCGTGATGGAGAAGGTGAGAGAACTGAGGATACCAACGGATGACGGCGCCTTCCTCACCCCGACGGTTTCTCTCGGAGCTGCAACCCTCGAAGGGAAGGAAGACTACAAGTCGATTCTCAAGCGCGCCGATGATCACCTTTACGAGGCGAAACGAAGCGGCAAGAACCGGACGAGCATGTGAAACGTCTGATCGCGGCAAACTGGAAGATGAATGTTCCTCCGGAGGGAATCGAAGCGTGGTGCCACGCACTGACTTCGCTGCGGTTCGATGATCGGGAGATCTTCGTCGCTCCTCCGTTTCCTTTTCTCAGCCAGATCGTCGACAACCTCGGCACGAGTGGAATCGCGACCGCCGGCCAGACATGCTCCTGGACCGAACATGGAGCGCTCACCGGTGAGGTGTCCCCCGGAATGATCCGGGCCACCGGGGCAAAAGCAGTCCTCGTCGGTCATTCGGAACGACGCGCGTCCTTCGGCGAGAACGATTCGATCGTCGCCAGGAAGCTCGTTGCAGCGGCGTCCGGCGGCCTCACCCCGATTCTCTGCATCGGCGAGACCGCGGATGAGCGGAGCGAGCAAAAGACCGCAGCCGTGCTCGAACGACAGCTCGAAAGCGTCATTCCCTCGATCGATTCGCGCGGCACCCGGCTGGTCGTTGCATACGAGCCCGTCTGGGCGATCGGCACGGGAGAGAACGCGACCCCGGATCAGGTCGCCGAAGCTCACGAGCTCATCGCACGGCTTCTCGGCAGCCTCGGCTGGACCGATGTCCCGATACTCTACGGCGGAAGCGTCAAGCCCTCGAATGCCGGCGAGCTCGCGGCCGTGGACCAGGTCTCGGGATTTCTCGTCGGTGGAGCCAGCCTCAGCTCGCAATCGTTCATCGAGATCATCCGAAGCACCTGACACGGGAAGAAACCCCTCTCGGGGCGCGTTAGGCTGGCTCGTAGTTGATCCGGAGTTTACTTTCGAATGGTTGCTTTCCTTGTCGCAGTTCACATCATCATCAGTATCCTTCTGATTCTCATCGTCATCATGCAGCCCGGAAAGGGTGCAGATCTGGCCGGAGCATTCGGTGGCGGAGGGTCCCAGACGGCCTTCGGTGCGCGCGGAGCGGCAACGCTGCTTCACAAGCTGACGGTCGCGTTCTTTGTACTTTTCATCCTGACGTCCGTGGCCCTCGCGGTTCTTCAGGCCAGACCCAGAGCGTCCGTCATGGAGAACCAGCCGCCGGTTACGCAGACCCAGCCGGCCGCGGTCGAGCCGGACGCTTCGGAAACGCCAGCGGTCCCCGTCGAAGCTCCACCGGTCGACCCCGCGGACGAGCAGTAAGAGCATTTCAGGAGTACGTCAGCCCAAGTGGCGGAATTGGTAGACGCGCACGTTTGAGGGGCGTGTGGCTTCGGCCGTGCCGGTTCGAGTCCGGCCTTGGGCACCACTCACCAAACCCGTCCTCACTGCAGGTGCAGCCAGGACCTCAGCGTCGCGATCTCATCTCGAATCTTGCGTGCATCCTCCGCATAGGGCGCTGACCGGAGATACTGTTCGAGATCCTCCACCGCAGCCTCGTAATCGTGGAGCCGGACTCGGAGCAGCCCTCGCTCACGAAGTTCCCACGGGTCCCGCTCGTCGAGAATCAGAATCCGGTCGATTGCCGCAACGGCCGCCTCGAAATCCCCTTCCGCCAGCCGGATCGCCTTGATGTGTGAGAGCAGCCGGCCCAGAATCTCCCGATCAGAAAAGGACCGGAGGTGATGCTCCCGCAATGAGACTCCGCCCCCATAGAGCCGGTGAAGAATCTCCTCGCACTCCCCCCGAGTCAGCACTCGCCCCTCGTCCTGCGGATCGATCAATACCTCTCCCCACGGCCCCGACAAACGCACCAGCGTCAGACCGGGAAGTGCCACGCCGGTCGATGTAAACCCCGCCGAGCGGCAGACTTCGATGTATACGATCGAAAGCGCGATCCCGAGCCCGCCATGCCGATCGAGTACTTCGTTGAGGTACGTGTTGCGAGGATCCCAGTATCCATCCTCGGCGTGAAAGCCCTCCTCGTCGAAAAGCAGCCGGTTGATCTCGCTGACGAAGCGGTCGAGATCATGGGAGCCTTCCGTTCGATCGCGTACCACCGCTCCCCACTCGCCCAGCACTCCGCAATAAGTCGCGACGTCGATCCCCGGGTACTCTTCCTGAGCGATGACGAGAGCCGCCTCGGAAAGCCACGCCTCCCCTTCGCGCGCGACCATCAATTCCCGGAAACGCTCCCGTGCAGCGGCAGGATGCGTCAGTAACCGTCCATCCGTCATCACCTACCCCCTTCCTGCTGGAACGTCCGGATGGTAGCTCTCAAATCGTCCTCGATCGGGAGTTTTCTGTTCTCTGACCAGGAGTAGAGCACAGCGATGACCTTCCCTTTTGCCACCAGTTCGTCGGTCGGGAAGCGCCGAATCTCGGAGACAAAGTCGAACGACGAGCTCCGGATCTCGCCGATCCTGACGAGGATATCGATGTCGTCGGCGAGGGAGAGCTGGCGGAGGAAGTCGCATTCGGCGTGAGCCACGATGAACTCGACGGATTCGGGGCCGGGCCGGGTCTCCCCTCGCAGCGTGAGCCAGTACATGGTTCGAGCCCACTCGAAGTAGCTGAAAAAGACGGCGTTGTTGACGTGTCCGATGCCATCGAGATCGCGCCACCGCACCTGACAGGGAACTCTGAACCAGCCGTTCTCCCATCTCGCCTCTCTCATCCCATCCCATTCTAGCGGATGTGGCGGCTGTTCAGAGATAGCCGAGGGAACGGAGGCTTTCGTAGTAGTCGTCGTCCGGCTCGCCGGAGCTTTCCGTGGCCGAGCGGGCACCGTAGGACGAGATCCTCTCTCCGCCACTCCCCACCATCGAATCTCCCCTCATTTCGTGAGATGCAGGAAATCCGAAGAGGTCGAGGATCGTCGGTGCTACATCAGCCAGCGATTCGGGCTCGGAGTCGAGATCGAGCGTCGACGCGAGCACGCCGTCGACCCCCCGAGCCGGTACACCGAGCAGGATCACGTCGTAACCGAGTGCCCGCAACGAGGTTGTCACTGCCGTCAATCGGTCGAGAGTCTGAAGCGTGACTGCCACGAGCGCTCGATCGTCGATCTCGAGCCGGTTGAAGGCGATGTCGAGTCCCGGAAGGTAGACGGTCACGAACCGCGGCTGTCGCCCGACGGCAGCGCTCATCAACTCCTCCAGAGAGATGTCATCAATTTCGGTCGCCCGCGCTGCCGGCGATGAAGCCCGGTCCAGACGCGTGTGAATGTCCGCCTGTGCAACCGAGGTGAGAGCATCTCCAGCCGCGCTTTCGGCCGTCCACCAGTTGACAGCTACAACCGGGATCCCACGATCTGCGAGGATCTCCCAGACGTAATCGCGATTCCGGGCAGACGGTGGAAGGGGACTCGATGCGGCCAGACCGAGTGCGGGAGCAACGCTTCGCAAAACGAAGTCGGACGGCGGAACGTTCTGCAGAAAACGCGATCCTGCGAACTGCACGCCCTCGATCGAGCGAACCTGGTGAGCATTACTATCGGTACCGGTTCCGATGTCGGCCCATCGTTCCGCCGGGGAGTCGACCACTCCACTCCCGATCCTGGTGAAGGAGCGGAAGTGCTGTTTGAGCGGATCGGCAAGATCGGCGGTCTCGAACGAGAGTCCATCGACGGCAATCAGGGCGAGCCGAGCGTCCGAGGGGTGGACCACGATCTGGTCCGGAACCGCCGTCGCGTCCTGCCCGTCTCCGAACGCCAGAAAGAGCACCAGCACACCCAGGATCACCCCTCCCGTGATGAGGGGTCCCGTCCATGATCGTCGGTGAAGTGCGGGAATCCGCCCGGTCTCGTGAATACTGAAAGAGAGGAGTGCTGCCGAAACCACGACGGCGGTGGAGGCGAACGTGGCGACGAGCGCCGAAACGAAAACGATCAGTCCGCCTGGCGTGGCGTCTCCGCGGAATCCCGACCACCACCAGAGAATCAGCCCCGCGACAGCCGCGGCGACCGCAAGGGCGGCAAGGGTGAGAATGCGCGGCTCGTCGACCGCAAGCTGAACGCGCGTCCTCAAAAGCAACGCCCCGACGATGAAGCCCGCAACCACCAGAGCGAACACGACGAGGAGATAGAGCAAAGCGGGTATCACGAGCACGCTCGCGCCAACGGTATCGTTTCTCAGCGAGAGAGCCGCGCTCATGGTGAAGGAAGCGAAAAGAGCGATGACGATCCCGGCCTTGGCCGAAACGATCAGAAGTTCCGACCAGAACTTCCGGGACGACCAGGGGTCGTGTGCGAACCACCTCTCCAGCCCTCGCCTCAGGTAGCCCCGCTCGCGCAGCTCTTCCCTCAGTCCTTCGACCCCGTTCTGGCCCATCGGGGCAGGCTAACACCCCGATGTGGCGAGTTGTTCGCACCGGGTCGAAATTGTTCACCGCCGGAACCCCGTTTCCATTGGCCGCAGACTGAGATCGGGGCCGGCGACCTGGCCGGAGGTGACCTGCTCAGCTGAGGCAACCAGACATGCTCAACAAAATACTGACTGCGATTTTCGGCTCCCAGCACCAGCGCGACGTCAAGAAGATGATGCCGCTCGTGGAACAGATCAACTCGCTGGAAGAGAAGTACGCACGACTGACCGACGACCAACTCCGTGGGCTGACGGCCGGATTTCGTGAGCGTCTCGCGCCATTTGCGCAGGGCGTCCTCGACGCCCGGGGGCTCGACAGGGAGAGCGAGCAGAAGCAGGCCCGCACTGCACTCGAGGACGAGCTGCTGGAGATCCTCCCGGACGCTTTTGCGATCTGCCGGGAGGGGAGCAAGCGCTCGCTGAAAATGCGCCACTACGACGTCCAGCTCATGGGCGGCATCGTGCTCCACCGCGGTCGCATCGCCGAGATGCGCACGGGTGAAGGGAAGACGCTCGTCGCAACTCTCGCCGTCTATCTCAACGCCCTCGCCGGCCTCGGGGTCCACGTGGTCACCGTCAACGATTATCTCGCTCGGCGTGACGCCGACTGGATGGGCAAGCTCTACCGGTTCCTCGGCCTCTCGGTCGGAGTCATTCAGAACTCGATGGATGACCAGGCTCGCCAGCAGGCCTACGCGTCGGACGTAACCTACGGCACCAACAACGAGTTCGGGTTCGATTACCTGCGCGACAACATGAAGTTCGATCCATCGCGAATGGTCCAGCGGATGCACAATTTCGCGATCGTCGACGAGGTCGATTCGATCCTCATCGACGAGGCCCGGACGCCCCTGATCATCAGCGGTCCTTCGGAGCTTTCGACAGACAAGTACTACAAAGTCGACAAAATCATCCCGAAGCTCGACCCCGAGGTCGATTTCCAGATCGACGAAAAACAGCAGACCGCCATTCTCACCGAGGAGGGTGTGGCCCACGCCGAACAGCTTCTCGGAGTCGAAAACCTCTATGACCCCGCCGAGATGGAGACTCTCCACGCCGTCAATCAGGGTCTGAGAGCTCACACCCTCTACAAACGCGACGACGAATACGTCGTCAAGGATGGCGAGGTCATCATCGTCGACGAGTTCACAGGACGGCTGATGCCTGGCCGCCGCTGGTCCGATGGGCTCCACCAGGCCGTCGAGGCGAAGGAAGGGGTGAAGATCGCCGCCGAGAGCCAGACATTCGCCACGATCACCTTCCAGAACTACTTCCGGATGTACTCGAAGCTGTCCGGAATGACCGGTACTGCGGACACGGAAGCCGCCGAATTCGGAAAGATCTACGACCTCGACGTCAGTGTCATTCCGACCAACATGCCGATGATCCGGAACGACATGCCGGACCTGATCTATCGGACCGAAGCCGACAAGTTCGATGCGATTGCCGACGACATTCGGGAACGTCATGATGCGGGTCAGCCGGTGCTGGTCGGTACCGTTTCAATCGAGAAATCCGAGCGCCTGTCGAACCTCCTGAAGCGGAGAAGCGTCCCCCATGTCGTTCTGAACGCCAAACAGCACGAGCGGGAGTCCGAGATCGTCGCCCAGGCAGGTCGAAAGGGATCTGTGACCATCGCGACCAACATGGCGGGCCGCGGAACCGACATCATTCTCGGCGGTAACCCGGAGTATCGGGCAGCGCAGCAGACCCGGGACGTCGAGGATCCGGGGGAGCGTGCTCGTATCGAAGAGGAGATCGAACGCGAGTGGAAGCAGGAGCACCAGGAGGTTCTCGACGCCGGAGGACTTCACATCATTGGTACCGAGCGCCACGAATCCCGCCGGATCGACAATCAGCTGCGAGGTCGCTCCGGACGACAGGGCGATCCCGGTTCATCACGCTTTTTCCTTTCGCTCGAAGATGACCTGATGCGGATCTTCATCACCGACACGGTCGCGAAGTACATGAACCGCGGGATGGAAGACGGGGCTCCGATCGAGAACAGAATGGTCACCCGGTCGATCGAGAACGCCCAGAAGCAGGTCGAGAGTCGCAACTTCGAGATCCGCAAGCACCTTCTCGAATACGACGACGTCATGAACAAGCAGCGCACGGCAATCTACGGCCTCCGGCACTCCGTCCTGACCGGAGACGAAGGCCGCGCGTACGTCCTCAATGCCGCCGAAGAAATACTCGATTTCCTCATCGACACTCATCTTCCCGAGGAGGAGCGCCGAGGCGCGGTCTGGAACGAGAAAGAGCTCTCGGCGGAGCTGTTCAACTACTTCAACTTCGATCTGGAGTCGACCGACGTCGATCTGGAGTCGATGAACACCGACGAGATCAGAGAGGTCTTCAAGCGGGCCGTCATCGAAAAATTCGAAGAGAAGGAAACGCTGATCGGGGCCGAGATGATGGCTCTCCACATCAAGTTCCTTCTCCTCCAGGTCCTCGACACGCAATGGAAGGACCACCTGCTCGTGCTCGATCACCTCAAGGAAGGAATCGGGCTTCGGGGTTATGGTCAGCGAGATCCCCTCGTGGAGTACAAAAAAGAATCCTTTGCGCTTTTCCAGGCGCTGATGGAGCGCATCCAGGACCGGATCGTCCAGTTCATATGGAAGGCAGACCTTCAGGGAGCAGAGGCAATGGGCCCGCGTCGCGTGGCACCTCCGCGCCAGGAAAACCTTTCGTATTCGGCTCCTCCAAAGGAAGCGCCGGCTCCCATCCGGCGTCAGGGAGCCAAAATCGGCCGTAACGATCCGTGCCCCTGCGGTTCAGGCAAGAAATACAAGAAGTGTCACGGAACGGCCGCTTGAATTCCGAACCAACGTCCGCCCCCTGGCCGCGTCGAACACTCGGTGGCTACTCCAGCCTCGTTCTGAAGGGGTTCACGATGGGAGCGGCGGACGTCGTTCCCGGCGTCTCAGGGGGAACCATGGCCTTCATCCTGGGCATTTACGAGGAGCTCATCGGCTCCATTCGAGCCGTCGGGACGACAAACTTCTGGCGTCCTCTGTCCCGGGGACGGATCAACGAAGCCGCTGCCGCGATCAACCTGAAGTTTCTGATTGCGGTCCTCGCCGGGATCCTGATCGCCATCGTCTCACTCGCCCGCCTGCTCGAACATCTGCTGGAAACGCAGCCGGTTTACCTCTGGAGCTTCTTTTTCGGGCTCGTTCTCGCTTCGGTATTCGTCGTGGCCCGGCGCATCGAGCACTGGAAGGTCTCGACCTGGGTCCTGGTCCTGTCTGCCGCCGTGGCTGCCTGGATCCTCGTAGGACTCGTTCCGCTGCAAACTCCCGACGCATGGTGGTTCTTCTTTCTCTCGGGAGCCCTGGCAATCTGCGCAATGATTCTTCCCGGCATCTCGGGGGCGTTCATTCTGCTCCTGCTCGGGAAGTACGGGGAGGTTCTCGCTGCAGTCAATGCGCGCGACCTCGTCACAATAGGATGGGTGGCTCTCGGAGCTATCCTGGGCCTCGTTTTGTTTTCCCGGGTCCTAACCTGGCTCTTCAGGCATTACCACGACCTGACCGTCGCCGCGCTGACCGGGCTGATGCTCGGGAGTCTTCGCAAAATCTGGCCATGGAAGGTCGACATCGCGTGGATCGTGGACGCACATGGAGCAAGAGTTCCCACGGTGCAGGCGAACGTACTTCCGGAACCGGGATCGCAGTTCGCAATCGCGATCGCGATCGCGCTCGCCGGTATGCTCGCCGTCATAATTCTGGAAAAGAGGGCCGAGATCGATCCTCACGGAGAAAAAACATGAGCCTCGACGATACCGCAGCCAGAAGAGCGATCGAACGCCGAGCGAAGCTCGGAGCGCTCGTCGCCGAAGACGATTACGCAACGAGAAGTCTCATCAGCACGGTGCTCGAAAGAGAAGGCTTCGAGGTCTACAGTGTCCGCGACGGACAGGATGCTATCGAGCTCATCAAGGAAAGCGACTTCGCGCTGATCATTCTCGACGTTCTGATGCCCGGGATCGACGGGTTCGGCGTTCTCCGCTACATTCGACAATACCGGCCGACGACTCTCCGGCGTATCGTCGTCACCTCGGCAATGCCGAGGGAGAAGATCGAAGCCTTCTGCAAGGGTGAAGTCTGCGAGATTCTGCCGAAGCCGTTCGACGTGGAGCAACTTGCCCGGATCGCGCGCGATTGCGCCGCGGACAATCGCGACGAAGAGTGATCCGCTGGACGGGGTCGGGGGGGGTAGTGGGAGATGAAAACCTTCGGGAGTCAACGGTGGCGCGGGCCAGGGGGTTGTGACAAAGTGATTACGCACCCCCCCGGGGGATGGTACGGTTTGGAGACAGCGGGGGGAAAGGGGTGTGGGGGTTGTGGGGGGGGGTGGGGCCGAAGCCGGGGCGATGTGGGGGGTGGGGGTGGGGCCGGGGT
>JAHWKK010000022.1 GCA_019347945.1 Acidobacteriota bacterium
CTCCCTCCCCCACCCCCCCCCCCCCCCCTCTTCCCCCCCGCTCCCCCCCCCCGCCCGGGCCACCCCCCCGCCGGTCCGCCGGGGGCGCTGCGTTCGTCGCCCGCACCCCCCCCCTCTTACCCCCCCTCCACACCCCCCCCCCCATCCTACTCCCCCCCCACCCCCCCCGACCCCGCCCTCTTCGCGGGTCATGTACGAAGCTGAGCGAGTACATTCGGCTCGCTGCCCGAGGAGAGACGATTCTCGTGACCGACCGGGACCGGGTCGTCGCCGAGATCACCCAACCCGGAGCCTCGCGAGCGGACACGGTATCTGACGCGGTTCTCGCGGAGGCGGTTCGGAAAGGATGGGTCACGCCTCCGGTGTTGAAGCGCCCGCCGTCGGCGCGGAAACCGCTCGCTCCGCTCGCCGAGATCCTCGATGAACTGGACCGGCAGAGGAACGATCGGTGATCTACGTCGATACCTCGATCGTTCTGGCCGAGCTTTTCGCGGAGGACCAGCATCCTCCGGCGAAGCTGTGGGACGAGGAGCTCATCTCGAGCCGGCTTCTGGAGTACGAGATATGGAACGCGATCCACCGCAGAGCGAAGGCTGATTCGCACGGGGAAGCGGCGCGTCAGCTTCTCGAGTCATTCGCGATCGCGGAGCTTTCCCGGGATGTTTTGAGACGAGCGATCGAACGCTTCCCCGTTCCGGTTCGGACCCTCGACGCTTTGCATCTCTCCACGATTCTCTTTCTCGGCGAACAGGGTCTCGATCTCGAGCTCGCCAGCTACGATGTGAGAATGATCGAGGGCGCACAGAAGCTCGCGATTCCGCTCGCGGCAATGTGATCCGGTGAAGACCGTGCGTTGATCGATCTGACCGAATCGGTTTCTGCGCGGGTTGGGAAAGGGGGAGGTCCCGTTCTATTCTCCCGTTTCGAAATGTGTGCTGCCGGCAATGAGCCGAGTCCGGAGTCTGCCGGGACGTCGGACGAAGGATCGCGAACGACGGACCAGGGGCTCTCGCGCTCATTTTCCGCGGCTCTGCTCGACCGGTTCCGGCACTCCTCAGTCGGCGGCATCGTCGCCGGGTCCGTCGCTTCACTGATCCTGCTGATCTCCATTCTTCCGTCGCTGAGGGAACACTTCACGGTTCCCGACGGCGGCATCGGATTCGTCACGGTCAACGGGTATCCGAAGGGATTCGATTACTTCGTCGTCGCGGCGATCGTCGCCGCGGTCTTTCTCGGCGGCGTGATTGGGGGGATGCTCTTCCGGAGGAAATCCTCGGTTTTCAAAGCCGAGCCCGCGCCGGTCTCGCCACTCTCCGGAACGTCACTCGTGTTGATGGCAGTCACCGCGGTCCTGATGTTCCTGCTGCACTTTCATCCCCAGCAGTTCATGGAGATGTTTCACGAGGGGGAGCACCTCTCTCCCGCCACGGTGCTCGATCTGGGAGGTGAGCCGTACGGCGATGTCGCATTTCTCCACGGGCTGTTCGCCGACGGCTTTCTCGATCTGCTGGCGTGGGCCGGCGAGCCCTCGGTGTGGCGGTCGAGACTCGTTCGTTCGCTGCTCGACTCGCTGACACTCGCGCTCCTGGTTCCACTCGCCTTCGCGGTCTGTCGGACGCGCGCTGGAGCCGTGCTCGGGGCGTTTCTAGCCCTCTGCGGGACCGCAGCGGGGGTTATGAGCGTCTTTCCGTGGTTTCGGCTGCTCCCGGGCTTTCTGATGCTCCTCTGCATCGGGGGGTACGCCCGGACGTCGAAGCTTCGGTGGCTCGTCGCAGCGATGGCATCGGCGTGGTTCGGTCTTCTCTGGAGCTTCGAGGTTGGCGTCTACAGTGTGGCGACGATGATTCCCGCGCTCGCCTTCGGGATTTTCCGGGAGCGGAATCGCCGGGGAGTTTTGCTGGCGGGTGCATCCGCGGCGATCATCTTTCCGGTGGTGATTCTTCTGATCGTCCGGGCGGACATCGGACGGTTCATTCACGATTCGTTCGTCCTCATTCCTTCTTCGATCGATGCGATCTGGGCGCTCCCTGCTCCCCCGCTCCCGACGTTCTCCCGCCTCGTCGACCTCCATCGCGACGGGACGCTCTGGACGGCACCCTGGCTTCGCTACTACACGCCGCTTCTCGTTTACGGAATCGCACTCGTGATCGTGTTGCGGCGGCTCGCGCGCGAAGCGACGCCTCGCGCGATGACCCTCCTCTTCACGATCGTTTTCGCCGTGTTTCTGTTCAGAAGCGCTGCGGGCCGAACGGGCTGGGGACACACCCGGTTCGCCGCGATTCTGGTAGGGCTCATCGTCACCGCCGTCCTGCTCGAGCCGTTGTGGATCGCGCTCACCGAACGTACCCGAGCGAGAGCCGGAAGGGCGGCGGCCGCGCTCGGGCTGACCGTTGCGGGCTGGCTGTCCTGGCACTACTTCGAGGTGCCGCTGAACTTCGAGTACGGAGGGAAGATGCTCTCCGAGCTCGATACCCGTTTCGAGGTTCCGGGACTGGTTCCGTACCCGACGGATCGTGGAGGCGGAACGATGACCTGGGCGGGGAACGCCGAGGACCTCGGTGCGCTCATCGCGTTCTCGCGCGAGCACTCCGAGCCGGACGATCCGATACTCGATCTGTCGGGCGAGTTTGCGCTGTACTTTTTTCTCGAGCGGCGGCCGGCGATCCGAATGGCGAATCTTCCGATGCTGGGAAACCCGCGGCTGAGAGCGGAGGCGATGGATCAGGTGCGTCTGCATCCGCCCGCGTATGTGATTCTCCGGAGCACGCCGGAAGTTGGTCAATACGACGGTGTACCGAATCGCAGCCGGGCTCCGGAGCTGTTCGAATGGGCCGAGGAGAACTACACGGACCGGCGGCAGGTGGGTCGTTACGAGGTCGGGTTGCGGCGATGAACGGGGCGAAACGAACTTCGCCAGAAAAAAAAGGGCCGCCCTTGATCCGGGCGGCCCTTCGGTTCATCGATGAAATGAGATCAGCGGTGGCGGATGCCCCGGCGCCTCTCGAGTGCGAACCCGAGCTCGGTCGGATCACTCGTGGGCACCGTCGCCGGATCATCCGACAACGTCGGGGGAAATCCGTTTCCCGTCACCACGGCCTGATTGGAGATGACGAAGACGGAATCGGGTGTCGCGTCGTTCACGCGAGCTTCAAACGTGACGGTCACGGCGGCGCCGGGGGCCATGTTCCCGATCGATACGACGACCGTCGAATCTCCGGAGCTGTTTCCGCTCGTCACCGTTCCCAGCGTTGTGGTGACCGAGCCGGCCACGATCGTCGTATTCGGGTCGGGATCGTCGGTGAGAACCACTCCGCTGAGCGATGTGAGGCGTTCGTTGGTGACGATGATCGAGTAACGGATCGTCTCGCCTCTGCTGATTGACCCATCTTCATCGAGATCGTTGACGATCGACGCGCTCTTCCTCGCCGCAACGGGCGAAGGATCGATCTGAATCACCGTCGCATCAGCGGCCTGAACGGTGGACGGATCATCCGTGACGAGCGAGTCGATGTTGGTTCCGGTGATCTGGCCCTGAATCGCGATCGAGGCAGGCGGGGTTGGGTTCAGCGGCTCGATGAGTATGTCGAAAATGATCGTCACCTCGGACCCGACGTCGAGATCGCCGACCTGCACCGTCGCGATCCCGTTCGTGTCGCTCGTGGTGCCCGCCGTCGATTTGACGGAGCCTCTCACGAGTTGGGCGCCCGCTGGCACCGACGAGGTGAACCTCACGCCTCGAGCATCGGTGCCGCCGTTGTTCTGGATGGTCACGAGAAGACGGACGACGTCCCCGGGATCGGCTTTTCCGTCGCTGTCGTTATCGACGGCCATTTCATCTCGCATCGTCGATTCGACGACCGCCGCGGAGAACCAGCCCATGTCCGAGAAAGCGTCCCGGGAGAGGTCGATGCCGTGACCGAGGGTCGCGGTGACGTTCGGCTCCATCAGGAGGTTCGGTGAGGCTCTGGTATCCCAGTGAGAGATCGATGAGCCGGCCTGGAGCGGGTTCGGCGCGTAGATCAAGGGACGGTCCTGGTCATCGGTTCCCGCAAGTGAGCTCGGATCGGCGCGCAGCGTGACGCTGATCCCGCTTTCGAGCGCCGTTCGAATCTCGGCTCCGTCCTCGAGGCTCACACTCAGAACCGGTATCGTGATCGACTCATCGTCGCCCGCCATCTCGACCACGCCATCACCAGCGACATTGTTGACGATGATGACTCCGACGGCTCCCGCGGCCTGGGCGTTGAGGACTTTCTGAACGAATGTACATTTGCCGCGATCGATGATCGCGATATTGCCCGCCACCTCGTTCGCGTTGGAGAAAGCCGTGCACCCATCCGTGGTCGAAGGTCCCGACGCATTCGCGGCATCGAGCGCCTGGACCAGCGTGCCTGTGACACCGGCGTCGTCGACCAGGGGACCGAAGCTTGCCGTTCCGGCCTCGTAGTCGCCCGCAACGGAAGCGGGAGAGTTGACGGTGACGGTTGGCTCACCCTCGAGGAACGACGGGGCCGCCGCCACGGCATTGCGGCCCACCCATGCGATCTCGCCGTCTTTAACCGACGCGGCCTGGCGCTCGGCTTTGGTCATGTCGGTGAAGAGGGTCTCGGTGCTGCCGTCGATCAGATGCGCGGTGTAGATGTCGGGGAAGCCCTCGAAGAGCGCGCCGGTGTCGCGGTTGTAGAGCGCGATGAAACCGAGTCCATGACCGAGCTCGTGCAGCACGACGACCACGAGATCGATGTGACCGGGCGGGGGGTTGTTGTCGAGTCCGTAGTACCAGGGAGAGTTGTTGAAACAGCCCTCCGTTCCGATGTCGCTGTTGAACGTCGCTCGGACCTCGGCGGTGCCGCCGTTGAGATCCTGGCGGGCGAGCCGGTTGGCCAGCGCCACCACGTAGTACATCCCCGGAATCGGAGCTCCTGGAAAGTCCCGGATGGCATTGAGCGGTCCGGCCGAGCCGAGCACCGCGCTCGTCGAGGTGCACTCCTGCGGATCGAAGTTGGCCCTGACGACGACCTCGTCGTCCCCATTCAGGAGTCCGGCCCAGAGGTCGGCCGCGAACTGAAAGGCGATCAGGCGCTGCGCTCCCACCGTCGTTCCGGGATTTCCGCCGACGGGGTCCGCCTCCGTCGGATCGTTGAATCCTTCGTTGGCGCCATCGTTGTTGGCGATCCGGACACTGGCCGCCGAGACTTGAAGCGAGCAGACCGCCACCACCAGTGCGACGAAGCTCAGGGCCGCCCGCTTCATCGATTCTTCTCCGCTTCAGACGCGGAGACCTTTGCATCCTGGCTCAGCACTTTCGCAACCGTCTCGTGGGAGTCGGTGCAGGCATACGTGATCGTGCCGTCCGGAGAGACGTGCGCGACGAGCGCATGGCCGAATCTTCCATCGAGATCGACCTCGACGCCGCCGTCCGGCCGTCGAATGGCGGTGAGGTCGGAGCTCTTCAGGTTGTCCGCACCGATCGTAGCGATCTCGGTCTTGTGCTCGACTTTCACGGACTGGTCCGCGGCATCCTGCGCCACGATCTCAGTCGATTCCATGACCGATGGGTCGAGGGCCGTGAGCGGCATGGCCATGATCGCCAGAAGCGAAAGGAAGATCTTTGTTTTCATCGGGTGGCCTCCGGAGTTCTGAAACATCGTCGACTGTGGTTCAAAATTTCGTCTGTTTTGAGGGGACGCCGCACGGAAGAGAGCCGACGACCCTGATGTTCACGAAAACAGGACCGTTCCGGTACCCTTTCGACATCCCATGCTCAAGCTCTCCAAAATCACGGACTACGGGTTGCTCGTTGCCGTCTACCTCGCCCGGCAGGAAGGAAAGACCTCCTCGGCGCGTGAGATTGCAGAATTCTATTCTCTTCCAGTCCCGATGATTTCGAAAGTGCTCAAGATTCTGCATGACAGCGGGATCGTCGATTCGAAGAGGGGGGCGAGGGGAGGCTATCTGTTCGAGGGCGAGCCGGGGAGTGTGTCGCTCAGAGGGCTTGTCGAAGCTCTCGAGGGTCCGTCCGATCTCGTCGATTGCAATACGTTCGACGAAGAGGGCCATGCGATCTGCACCATTCGGTCGAACTGCCCCTCGCGGGCGTTCATGAGCGGGATCAACCGGGCGATCAAGACCGCTTTCGACGAGGTGACGCTCCAGGACCTTCTCGACGGAGTGGATCAGAAAACCTGGGAGGAGACGGGGGCGAAGATCGCCGGTTCGCTCCGGCACTCCGAGTCACTGGAAACCGCCTGATCTACGGGGAGTTTCGTGAAATAGTACCGTTCTGGTACGGTTTACAAAGATATGAGCTCTACTGAACAGATTCCGGCTGCGCTGACCGAATCCGAGCAGATTCAGGCGCTGACCGAACAGGACTACAAATACGGTTTCGTCTCCGACATCGAATCGGACACGCTGCCGCCAGGGCTGAACGAGGAAGTCGTCCGCGAGATCTCCCGACGGAAGAACGAGCCGGAGTTCATGCTGGAGTGGCGGCTCAAGGCGTATCGCCACTGGACGACGATGAAGGAGCCGCACTGGCTCAAAGGCGACTACCCGCCGGTCGACTACCAGTCGATCAGCTATTACTCGGCTCCGAAGAAGAAGCCGAAGCTCGAAAGCCTCGACGAGGTCGACCAGGAACTGCTCGACACGTTCAACAAACTCGGGATCTCGCTGGAAGAACAGAAGCGGCTGACCGGTGTCGCGGTCGATGCCGTCTTCGACAGCGTTTCGGTGGCGACGACTTTTCGCGAAGAGCTGGCGAAGATGGGAATCATCTTCTGCTCCTTCTCCGATGCGGTCCGCAATCATCCCGAGCTCGTCCAGAAGTACCTCGGATCGGTCGTCCCGTATACCGACAACTTCTTTGCGACTCTCAACTCGGCAGTCTTCAGCGACGGATCGTTCTGCTACATCCCGAAGGGTGTGCGCTGTCCGATGGAGCTCTCGACGTATTTCCGGATCAACACCGCCGGAACGGGTCAGTTCGAGCGAACGCTGATCATCGCCGACGAGGGAAGCCATGTGAGCTACCTGGAGGGTTGTACCGCGCCACGGCGTGACGAGAATCAGCTTCACGCGGCAGTCGTCGAGCTGGTCGCTCTACCGGGCGCAACAATCAAGTACTCGACGGTTCAGAACTGGTATCCCGGCGACAAGCAGGGGCGGGGCGGCATCTACAACTTCGTCACCAAGCGCGGCAAGGCATTCGAGAAAGCGCGCGTTTCGTGGACGCAGGTCGAGACCGGCTCGGCGATCACGTGGAAATACCCGAGCTGCATTCTTCAGGGCGACGACTCGGTCGGGGAGTTCTACTCGGTTGCGCTGACGAACAATTACCAGCGGGCCGACACCGGTACGAAGATGATCCACATCGGCAAGAACACCCGAAGCACGATCATTTCGAAGGGTATCTCCGCGGGCCACGGTCAGAATACATATCGAGGCCTCGTCCAGATCATGAAGGGCGCGGACAACGCGCGTAACTTCTCGCAGTGCGATTCCCTGCTGATCGGCGACGAGTGTGGGGCCCACACCTTTCCGAACATCGAGGTGAGAAACTCGACCGCTCAGATGGAGCACGAGGCAACGACCTCGAAGATCGGTGAAGATCAGCTCTTCTACTGCCAGCAGCGCGGTCTCTCGGCTGAGGACGCCGTTGGCATGATCGTCAACGGATTCTGCAAGGAAGTCTTCAATGAGCTCCCGATGGAGTTCGCGGTCGAGGCGACCAAGCTTCTCGGACTGAGCCTCGAGGGCAGCGTGGGTTAGAAGCAGGGGGTCAGGGATCAGGGATCAGGGGTCAGCGCATATCCGGCACGGCCGGCTCGGCCAATCCAGTACGTAGGTTCGATTTCCGGGACAGGCGCGTGGTCCAACGTCGTGCCCGACCGCGACGGCGTCATTGCCCGCGTTGCGCGTGGAGAAACAGGCCCACGTAAAAGACGCTCCTAGGTTGTCATCCCGGGCGTGCGCTGATCCCTGATCCCTGATCCCTCTGATAAAGTCTGCCCGCGTGAGCACGAGTGCAACGATCTTCGCGACGCTGGTGGCGTATCAGCTCGCGCTCATCGCGATCGGACTCTGGGCGAGCCGGCGGACGCACGACGAAGGGGATTTCTTCCTTGGTGGACGACAGCTCGGGGGGTGGGTCGCTGCGCTGAGCGCGTCGGCGAGCTCGTCATCCGCCTGGACTCTGCTGGGTGTGAGCGGCGCGGCGTACGCCTGGGGATTGTCGGCGATCTGGCTTTTTCCTGCGACGGTCGGGGGATTTCTGCTCAACTGGTTCGTCATCGCGCCCCGTCTGATGAAAGCGAGCCGGGCTGATGGCAGCCTCACTCTGACGCAATTTGTGGCCGGATCGGGCAGCTGGAGCCGGAGGATCCGTCTCCTCAGCTCGTTCGTGATCGTTTTCTCGTTCCTCTTCTACATCGCGGCCCAGTTCCAGGCTGCCGGTCTGGCGTTCGCGGCGAGCTTCGGGCTATCCGCGCACATCAGCATCGCGATCGGCGTCGCGGTCGTCGTTGCATACACTCTCCTCGGTGGGTTCTGGGCGGTGAGTGTCACGGATAGTCTCCAGGGTCTGCTCATGGTGTCGACTGCCGTGATCCTTCCGATTGCGGCGTTGATCGCGGTGGGAGGTCCGGGGGCGCTGGCGGAATCGTTCGCGGAAGGCGGCGGCGTATTCGGTCCGCGCGCCGGAATCGTCGCGCTCGGCTTCGTCATGGGAACGCTCGGAATCGGTCTCGGCTATCCGGGTCAGCCGCATGTGGTCAACCGTTTCATGGCGCTCCGGGACGAAGCCAGCCTTCGCGGCGGGAGAGCGATCTCGATTACCTGGGCGGTACTGATCTACGCCGGCATGCTGGTCACGGGATGGTGTGGAAGGATCCTGCTCGAGGCTGGTCCGGATGGAGAGGAGATCCTCTTCACCGTTGCAGCCGCGGTACTTCCCGCGATTCTCGCCGGAATCATGACGGCAGCGGTGCTCTCGGCGATCATGTCGACGGCCGACAGCCAGCTTCTGGTGGCCTCCTCTTCGATCATCATCGACATTCGCCGGGAAAGGCCCGCCGATGGCGCCCGAGGAACTGCGAGCTCGCGGTCGGTCGTCCTGGCCGTCAGTGTCGTCGCCATGCTGGTGGCGATGTTCGCTCCGGCAACGATTTTCAGCCGGGTGCTTTTCGCGTGGCACGCGATCGGGTCCGCCTTCGGGCCGATTCTGATTCTGAAGCTGTTCGGACGGAGGATCGAGGGCGCCGTGGCGTTCGCGTCGATGGCGATCGGATTCGGACTGACCGTGATCTTCTACCTCCTTCCGAACACTCCTGGTGACTGGCTGGAGCGGCTGGTTCCGCTCGCCGCCGCAATGCTCGTCGGCCTCGCCGGCAGCGGTCGCGGCAACCTTGAAAATAGTCATTGATTATGGTTGAAATCTGCCGCATATTATTGCCGCAGTCAGGGCGTCTCCGGCGTCCGGCCTCGACCACCGGCGACCGGGGTCCCGTTCGAAAGGATCTAACGCATGTTGCTGGTGAAGACGAAACTCGGTGTGAGCTCCATTCATGGCATCGGACTCTTTGCAGATCAGTTCATCCCGAAAAACACGGTGATCTGGAGGTACGACCCGGCCGTCGACCTCAAGCTGACCCCAGGCCAGATCGAATCTCTGGCCGAATCCTGCCGGGAGCAGATCCGAAAGTACACTTATCGCGAGTTTCACTCCGATATGTATGTACTTTGCGGTGACGACGCGCGGTTTTTCAATCACGCGCCCGCGATCGCGAACTGCATCGACGTTCAGAACGGGTCACTCGAAGGGGACGTGACCCTCGCGCTTCGGGATATCGAGGAGGGTGAAGAGCTCACCTGCGATTACGCGATGTTCGACATGGACCTGATCGAGGGGCGATACAGGATCTGAGGGCGGGTTGGAGGTTGGAGGTTGGAGGTACACGACTCGCGAGATCAAACACTCGTCATCCTGAGCAAGTACACCGGGGCCAAAAGGCCTCGTGGGATCGGAGATGAACCCCGGAAATGTGACCCTGGCGCGGAGCGCTGGTTCCGTGAGGCCGGGCACGGGCGCGGGCACGGGCACGGGAAAGACCTCGCGAACGGATGTTTCATTAGGCGCAAGTGACCGGTGCCTTGCGCCGGTGAAACGGAAATGACACCCGTGAGTGCAGAAACAACCGCACTCGCGTACTCAAACCGACGTCATCCTGAGCGGGCGGTCGGGCGGGCAGGCGAAGGACCTCGCAGGTTGGGACATCAGCCCAAGCGAGGCGCTGCAAGTGGGTCGAAATCCAACAATTCGTGGTCGTTTCATCCTGAGCCGCCGAAGGACGTCGAAGGATCTGGGGGAGGGTCCGTGAGTCAACGTGCCCGCGCCTGAAGCTTTGATTCATGATCCCCGCCCAGATTCTTCGCCCGTGCTGCGCCGGGCTCAGAATGACGTGGGTTAGTATCCCGAGCCCCGAGCCCCAAACCTCCAACTTCAAACCTCCAACCTCCAACCTGTTTTTCACAACACTCCGGAGCGGAACGCTTCCTTCCCTGCGTAGAAAGCGGCATCCCCGAGCTCTTCCTCGATGCGGAGCAGCTGGTTGTACTTGGCTATCCGATCGCTTCGCGATGCCGACCCGGTCTTGATCTGGCCGGCGTTGGTCGCGACGGCGAGATCGGCGATCGTCGAGTCTTCCGTTTCACCTGAGCGGTGCGAGATGACGGACCGGTACGCCGCCCGTTTCGCCATCTCGATCGCCTCGAGGGTTTCGGTCAGCGTCCCGATCTGATTCACCTTGATGAGGATCGCGTTGGCGATACCCTTCTCGATCCCTTCCCTCAGGATCTCGGGATTGGTGACGAAGAGGTCATCGCCGACGAGCTGGGTACTCTCTCCGAGTGAATCGGTCAGCGTCTTCCATCCGCCCCAGTCTTCCTCGGCCATCCCGTCCTCGATCGAAACGATCGGATACTTCTTCCGCAGACCGGCGAGATACGCGACCATCTCGTCACTGGAGAGATTCTTAGACTCGCCCGCCAGGGCGTATTTCTTTTTTTTGAAAAACTCGGACGATGCGACGTCGAGACCGAGCCAGATCTGATCGGCGGGTCGATAGCCCGCCTTTTCGATCGCACGAAGAATCAGATCGAGCGCTTCGGCGTTCGATTTCAGATTCGGAGCGAAGCCGCCTTCGTCACCGACCGCGACGCTGTGGCCGGCAGCGTCGAGAATCTTCTTCAGATGATGAAAGGTCTCGACCCCGGCGCGGAGCGCCTCGGAGAACGTGTCGAATCCCGCCGGGATGATCATGAACTCCTGAACGTCGAGGTTGTTGTTGGCGTGCGCTCCGCCGTTGATTACGTTCAACATCGGCACCGGCAGAGTCCGGGCACCCGGTCCACCGAGATAGAGGAAGGTCGGAAGGCCAGCGGATTCGGCAGCAGCTCGGGCCACCGCCAGTGAGACGCCGAGAAGCGCGTTCGCACCGAGCGATTCCTTGTTGCCGGTGCCGTCCATCTCCAGCATGAGGAGATCGATCATCGCCTGTTCGCGAGCGTCCATCCCTTCGATCTCGGCGGCGATCTTTTCATTTACGTTCCGGACGGCCGTTCTGACTCCACGCCCGAGGTAGCGGCTCTTGTCTCCATCCCTCAGCTCGAGCGCTTCCCGCTTTCCGGTGGAAGCGCCCGAAGGAACTGCAGCGCGGCCGATCGCGCCGGAATCGAGCACAACGTCCACTTCGATGGTCGGGTTGCCGCGAGAATCGAGAATCTCCCTGGCGAAAATCTCCTGGATGATGAACATGGGCGGATTCTAACTGAAGAGTGAAGGGTGAAGAGTGAAGAGTGAAAGAGAAGAGTGAAGAGTGAAGGGTGAAGAGTGAAGGGGTGGAAAAAGGCGATGCCTGCCTCCTCTCATCCTTTTTCTTTTCACACTTCGGTCTTACTTCTTAACTGGAAAAGGATCAACCTTGGTTGAGCCGTTTTCACTCTTCACTCTTCACCCTTCACTCTTCTCCCGTAGAATGCGCGGCTCATGTCGACCGAGATCCGATCCGAGGCGCGGCGTCTGATGAAGCTTGCACTTCCGCTTGCTGCGGCGCAGGCGGGATCACAGCTGATGGGTCTGGTGGATGTCGCCGTGCTCGGCCGCTACGGCGCGGTCGAGCTCGCGGCATCCGGACTCGGAAACGCGATCTTCTTTTCGCTGTCGGTGATCGGACTCGGCCTGATCATGGGGATCGATCCGATGATCGCTCAGGCGGTCGGGGCCGGAAAACCCGATCGCGCGCGGATGATCGGATGGCAGGGGGCATGGCTCTCGATTCCGATCACGATCGTCCTGATGCTGCTGATGATGGCGGGAGCCGCGCTGCTTCCGCGGATCGGTATCGAGGACGAACTGATCGGCCCGTCTCGTACGTATCTGCTCCTGCGATCTCTGAGTCTTTTTCCCTTCCTGGCCTATTACGTCGTCCGGGCGTGGCTGCAGGCAGTCGACATCACCCGGCCGCTGGTGACGGCCGTCGTGGTGGCGAACGTGGTGAACCTCGTGTCGGACATTCTGCTGATATTCGGGGGTGCCGGGCTTCCTGCCTGGACGGGTCCGTTGCGATCGATTCCCGAGATGGGCATCGCCGGAGCGGGTCTGACGACGGTCGTCAGCGCGCTGGTCCAGCTGGCGATCGTCGTCCGGGGGGCGAGGGTATCCGTCGAGCCGGAGGGTGCGAGGAGATTGAGGCGAGATGAGATCGCGACGGCTATGAAAGTCGGCGTTCCGGTCTCGCTGCAGATGACCGCCGAGGTTGGAGTGTTTGCGTTCGTCGGCATTCTGGCAGCCCGGCTGGGGACGATCGACCTCGCGACTCACCAGGTCGTCATCCAGCTGGCGGCCTTCACCTACACGGTCGCATTCGGGATCGCGATGGCCGCCTCCGTGCGGGTCGGCGCGGCGATCGGTGCGGCAGATCATGCGCTCACGAGGCTCGCCGGCCGGCTTTCATTCATCCTCGGCGGCGGAGTGATGGGAGTGATGGCGGCTTTTTTCGCGACGACTCCGGGACCGCTGGCGCGGCTCATGACCAACCAGCCGGCGATTCTCGTTCCGGCAACGACTCTTCTCGTCGTGGCCGCGTGGTTCCAGCTCTCCGACGGGATCCAGGCGGTCGGGGCGGGCGCGCTTCGAGGCGCGGGCGACACCAAGTTCACGTTCTACGCGAATGTCGTGGGGCACTGGATGATCGGAATGCCGATCGCGTTCTGGCTCGGGTTTCGTCAGGGGATGGGGATCCACGGGCTGTGGTGGGGACTCTGCGCCGGACTGACCGTGGTTGCGGTGGTGCTGTTCGTACGGTTCGAGTGGCTGGCGAGGGTACGGATTGATCCGATCGAGGGTTTGCGGAGGGAGCGCTGAGGGCCGAGAGAGCTGGCCTGCCCGGCTGGACTCGAACCAGCGACCTACGGTTTAGAAGACCGTTGCTCTATCCGCTGAGCTACGGGCAGGTGAATGGGGTGGGTAATGGGACTCGAACCCACGACCTTCGGAGCCACAATCCGACGTTCTAACCACCTGAACTATACCCACCGCAAGATGATCGTCTCAAAGCTAAGGTGGTCGGGGCGAGAGGATTCGAACCTCCGACCCCCTGCTCCCAAAGCAGGTGCGCTACCAGGCTGCGCTACACCCCGATCCCTGTGGCGCCACCCTCAACACGACCCCGCTGCCGACCATTCCGATCGGTCAGGTGGCGTGGACGCTTCCCGGCTCGTCCAGATGATGAGGGGGAAGGTGCTCCATCCACTCCTTCGCCTCGGCGTTCGTGATGACGAACTCGAAAACATGACCGTGGCTGCGGAGACGCAAAATTTTGCATCCTTCCTGCGACAGGCCGGTCGTGGTCTCCTCGTCGTACTCGACTTCGTCGATGCGATCGAGGTCGAGGCTGGCCTCCAGGTCGGTGTTCTCGTAGTAAATCGTGGAACTGGTCAGAGCGAGGGCGACGGGAAGCCGCTCCCGCCCTTCCATGTAGAGCGCGCGATGGGCAATGATGGAGTCTGCCGATCGCTTCTTGACCATTTCGTCGATTCGCCCCTTGGCCCGCTGCTGGTTGACGAACCAGATGATGACCGCCAACAGGATAATGACCACGATGATCGTGGAGACGAGTGCGACAGCGTCGTGCATGAGTCCTCCGTATTCAATCGATGATCCGAGAGCGTATCCGGGTGCAATTCTACTGACCATGATAACGCATCAGGCCCGGGTTCGATGTCGGCGGGGATCTTCGCTACAATCGAGAAATGGGGCACGGCCGCAAACCGATGCGAATGCACCACTCTGCCGGGGGAGTCGTCGTGGGTCGTCGGGGCACAGAGGCGCTGGTGGCCCTGATCCAGACGCACGGAAAGACCCGATTTGGATTGCCGAAGGGAACCATCGACGATGGCGAGACCTCTGAGCAGGCGGCGGTGAGAGAGGTCAGGGAGGAAACCGGTCTCGAAGCATCGATCCTCTGTCATCTCGACGAGATCGATTACATCTTCCGGGCGCACCAGATACTCGTTCACAAATTCGTCGACTATTACCTGATGAGATACGTCGACGGCGAGCTCGTTCCCCAGCTCGAAGAGGTCGACGACGTCAGCTGGCTCCCCCTTCATGCGGCCGCCGGCGTCCTCAGCTTCGACTCGGAACGACGGGTCGTCGAAAGGGCCAGGATGATCTGGTCCGAGATGTCGGAGCGGGAGCGATCCGGCTTTTCGTGTGTAGGATGATCACAGGAATGCAGCCCGGCGGTGGCGGGAGCACCCTTCTTGCAGTGCTGCCTGAGCTTCGCAGGTGACCGATGCTCGCGGTCGACGACAGGACTCGATGAACTCGCAGATCAGAAGGATTTTGTGGACGGCGTTCGGTGTGCTGTTTCTGCTGACGATCATTTCGACGTCGGTCAACGTCATGGTGCTGCAGAACGAACGGCAGAACCAATATCGCGCGTCCGAGGTCTATGAACCGCTGCTCAAGGCTCTGATGTCGATGGATGCCTCGATCAGCGCGATGCTCGCTGCTTCCCGGGGCTATTCACTGACCCAGGGTCGAACCGAATTCCTCGAGCAGTACACTCAGGCGATCAGGGAGTTCGAGACGACGGCCGCCGAGGCGAGGGAACTGGCGGTCGAAGAGAGGGACAGCCAGCTCGTCAGCGACATGACGCTCCATTTTCAGGAGTTGCGGCGCATATCGGACGAGCAGATCGACGCAACCGATCGCGGTGGCCCTGCCGTCGAGCGAATGCTCGACGCCATGAGAGTCAGGCGAACGGCGGCCGACTTTGCCGGAACCTTCGTCGTCAACGAGGCCACGCGTCGCGCCGCATACCGTCAGCGGCTGGACGATCTTCGCCTGTTTCAGACGGTGACCCTGGTCGCGTCGGTCATTCTCATCGGTGCTCTGGGAGTTTTTCTCATATTTCGGGTCGAACGGAGCATCCATGAGGCAGTCGAAGGCCAATTGAGAAAGACTCGCGCAATGATCGGGAGCATGTCGGAAGGCATCATGCTCGTCGATTCCCGCGGCCGGAGTGAGTACATCAACCCCGCGGGCGAAAGGATGCTCGGAACCCGGGAGACGGGTGTACCGATCGAAGAGCACTCCCGGGTCTACGGGTTTCGGGATGTCGAGGGCGATTTGATGGATGAAGGTGGATTGCCCGCGGTCGAGGCTCTGACCACCGGCCAGGAGGTTCGCGACGTTCCTGTGTCGATCCAGAAGGGAAGCGAACCGCTGCGAATGGTCTCGATGAGTGCGACGCCGATCGTCGAGGATGGAGCCCGGGGTGCACTCGTAACGTTCCGCGACATCACCGAGCGCTACAAGCTCGAGGCCGAGATGCAGGTGCAGGCGGAACGGGCACAGACCCTCGCCGACGCAGGAGCTTTCTTCTCGAGCAACATCGACCTCGACTGGGTGACCCAGGCCATCGCCGAACGCGTAGCCGAAGTCCTCGGAGACTGGGCCGCGGTCATTCTGAAGGTTCCGGGGACGAACGAAATGCGGGTCGCGGCGATTCATCACTGCGACATGTCGTCGCTCGGCCTGGCCTGGGCTTTCATCTACCGACAACCCCTGGTGGTCGGCGAAGGGACGTTCGGACAGCCAGTCGCGACGGGCGTTCCGTCGCTGGTCACCAGCATGGACAGCGGATCCCGCTCCCGGCAGGAGGGTCCGTATCACCCCTCCGGCTCGCTCGCGTCGCTGCTGGTCATGCCGCTCCGGACGCGAGGCGAGATCATCGGGGCTCTCGCGATCGCCGCAACGAACCCCGAAAACCAGATGAATGAGCAGAAGCTGCCTCTGACCGAGGTGCTGGCCGAGCGTGCGGCGGTGGCGATCGAGAACGCGCGGCTCTACATCGAACAGGTCGATGCCAGAAAGAAGGTCGAGGATCTTTCGCGGCTCAAGGATGAATTTCTGTCGATCGCATCTCACGAGCTTCGCACGCCGGTCACCTCCATCAAGGGGTATACGCAGCTCGCGAAGACGATGATAAACGAGAAGGACGTCGAAAACTCGGTCGAATATCTCGATGTCGCCCTCGATCAGATCGACCGGATGTCCCGGCTGATTCTCGAACTTCTCGACGTCTCACGCATCGAGACAGGGCGACTCGACATCAGCCGTCGTGAGCTCAACTGGAATGAGTTCGTCGAAGAAGTCGTCGAGCGACAGCGGATGACCAAGCCCGACCGCCAGATCAACCTCGAGGTTCCCGATACCGAAGTCATGATCCGCGGCGACGTGGATCGTCTCGAGCAGGTGCTCGGTAACCTGATCGAAAATGCCGTGAAGTACTCCGATCAGTCCAAACCGGTACACGTGACCGTCGAAAACGATCAAGACGGCGTCCTGACCACGGTCAGGGATGAAGGGATGGGCATTCCCGCCGACGAGATCAATAACGTTTTCGAGCGATTCCACCGTGGCCGCCAGGTGTCGTCGACCAACTACGGAGGTCTCGGTCTCGGGCTCTACATCACCAAACAGATCATCGACCGCCATGATGGAACGATCTGGGTCGAAAGCGAGGAGGGGAAGGGGACGATTTTCGGCTTCAGGATTCCCGCCAGCGAAGTTTCAGCGGAGGCCTCGACCGCCTGAATCAGCTCGTCACGGCGTCGAGGGATCGTTCCGCCAGTTCCCTCACGCTCTGCAAAGCGAGCCGAACCTGATCCTCCCGGCGATCTTTCTTCCGACGAATATCCGAGATGTTGCGAATCAGAGCCCAGTTGATGTTCGAGGGCTGGTATCTGTCGGGGTTCGATTCGGAAACATGACGGCCGAGGGCTCCCAGCGCCGTGTGATCCGGACACGGCTGTGGCTCCTCTCCATTGCCAACCGCGCCAATATAGCGCGCGACCAGCAGACCCGTAGCGGCGGACTCGACGTAGCCTTCGACACCGGTGATCTGTCCCGCAAACCAGATCCGCGGATCGGATTTCAAGCGAAACGTGGAGTCGAGGTGCCGAGGCCCGTTGATGAAAGTGTTCCGGTGCATCGAGCCCCATCGCGCGAACACCGCGTTCTCGAGCCCCGGAAGCATGCGAAGAACTTTCTGTTGCGACGGGATTTTCATCTTTGTCTGGAAACCGACCAGATTGAAATACTCGTCGGAGAAATCTTCGCGGCGCAGCTGAACCACGGCCCATGGACGCTCGCCCGTTGCAGGATTCTCGAGCCCGACCGGCTTCATCGGTCCGTACCGAAGCGTTTCGACACCGCGTGCGGCCATCTCTTCGATCGGAAGGCATCCTTCGAAATGGGCGGCATCGTCGAAGTCGTGAATCGCGTGGAGGTCCGCCTCTCCGAGCGCCGCGAGAAAAGACTCGTATTCGGATTTCGTCAGCGGCGAGTTGAGATAGTCGGCGCCGTCGCCCTTGTCGTACCGTGATTTCCAGTAGAGCTTCGACATATCCAGCGAGTCGGCGGCCACGATCGGAGCAATTGCGTCGTAGAAGTAGAGGTTGTCCGAGCCGAGGCGTCGCCCGATCGCGTCGTAGAGCTCCGAGCTGGTCAGCGGCCCGGTGGCGATCACGAGATGGTCGGCGTCTCCGATCTCCAGATCGTGAACTTCTCCGCGGACCAGCTCGATGCGAGACTCGCCCTCGACCATCCCCGTCACTGTGTCGGCGAACTTGCCGCGATCGACCGCGAAGGCGTCGCCCGCCGGAATCCGCGCGCGCTCGCCGCACTCCATGATCACCGAATCGAGCAGCGCCATCTCCGCCTTAAGGAGCCCGACGGCGTTCAGCGGCGACGAGCTTCGAAACGAGTTCGAGCAGACCAGCTCACCGAGCCGGTCGGTCTGATGGGCCTCGGTGGTGCGGAGCGGTCGCATCTCATGGAGGGTTACGCGATGCCCGAGCCTCGCGAGCTGCAGTGCGCACTCCGAGCCGGCGAGACCAGCTCCGATGATACGAATTTTCATCGATGTCAATTCGACGGTTCGTCGCTGCTGAATCCCTGGGGCGCACGGGACGCATCGAGCCGGATCTCGCCGAATTTCTGCTCGAACATGCCGATGTTGCGGCTCAGTGCGTCGAGAAACTGCTTTGCGTGGAGCGGCGTCATGATGATCCGTTCGTGGATGCGAACCTCGGTTTTGCCGGGAACGATCCGCCCGAGATCGATGACGAACTCACTCGGAGAATGGATGATATTGGCGAAGTTGATGTACTTCCCCTGGGATGTTTCGTCGTCGATGACGATCTGAAGTTGCGCCTGTTGCGGCTGCTGAGTCACGGGATCCTCCCTGATCCGATGGCGGGGTCCGTAGTTTGAGAGGTCGCGGCCGGAGTTCTGCCGCGGGATCGGAACTGGTCGGGCAGGGGGGATTTGAACCCCCGACCACCTGAACCCCATTCAGGTACGCTACCAGGCTGCGCCACTGCCCGACTCCCCGCCTAACACCCCGGCCGGAATTTTAGTTCCCTCCGTTGGCGGGACTCGTGCTACGCCTGCGGGACAAGGAGGGCGCACCGTGTCACTCATATGGTTTCTTCTGATCGGATTGGCCGCCGGGTTCCTCGCGAACCTCGTCATGAAATCGGGCCTCGGGCTCCTCGGCGATCTGATCGTCGGGGTCGTCGGAGCCATTCTCGGAGGATGGCTCTTCGGCCAGCTCGGCATCAGCGCGGGAGGAGGGTTGTTCGGCGCGCTCGTCACGGCGTTCGTCGGCGCCGTCGTCCTGCTTCTCATCATCCGGGTGATCAAGCGAGCGTAGAGGCAGGAATCAGGATCCAGGAGGCAGGATCCAGGAGGCAGGATCCAGGAGACAGGATCCAGGAGACAGGATCCAAGAGGCAGGAACCAGGATCCAGGAGCCTCAGTGTTCCGTGGCTTCCGACCCGGATGTTTGCTCGCTCCGTAATGAGCTTGGATCCGAACGCCAGTAGTGATTCCGGGTGACCGCCGGAATCCTGCTTCGTCGGTCGATTGTGAGAGTGTCTGGATCCGCGCATCCAAGAACCAAATCGCCGACTCCTCGATCCACTTGCGGCTGGTGTTTGCTGGCTCCTGATTCATGATTCCTGATTCCTGGCTCCTGGCTCCTGGCTCCTGATTCCTGGCTCCTGGCTCCTGGATCCTGATTCTACTGCTTGGCCTCGAACCAGCTTCGGCCCCAGCGCGCCTCCACCGAGAGGGGAACCGAGAGCGTCGCGACCGATTCCATCACCCTTGTGATGTCTTTCTCGATCGCGCCGAGCTCCTCTTCCGGGACCTCGAAGACGATTTCGTCGTGGACGGTCAGCAGCATCCGGGTTCTGCTCGATGATTTTTGAAGGTGCTCGTCGAGACGGATCATTGCAATTTTGAGGATGTCGGCCGCACTTCCCTGAATCGGCGCGTTGGTCGCCATTCGCTCGGCGTTGGAGCGGACGGTGAATGAGCGATTCCGGATTTCCGGAATGTAGCGAACGCGTCCGAACATCGTCGTGACCTTCCCGGTACTGCGCGCCTCCTCGAGAGTCGCGTCGAGCATCGTTCTGATTTTCGGATAGCGGTCGAAATAGGCCTGGACGAATGCCTTCGCTTCGCTCGTCGGGATTCCGAGCTCGTTTCCGACGCGGAATGCCGACATGCCGTAAAGAACGCCGAAGTTGATCGTCTTAGCCGCTCTTCGCTGGTCGGAATTCACGAGCCGTTCGTCGATTCCGAACATTCTCGCCGCGGTACGCCTGTGGATGTCGATGTCTCCACGGAAGGCGTCGATCATGTCCTCGTCGCCCGACATGTGGGCGGCCAGCCGGAGCTCGATCTGCGAGTAGTCGGCTGACATGATCACGTGACCCTCTTCCGCGACGAAAGCCTTTCGAATCTCGCGGCCGAGCTCGGTACGTATCGGAATGTTCTGCAGGTTCGGCTCGGAAGAAGAGAGGCGTCCGGTCGCGGCTACGGCCTGATTGAAGGTCGTCCGCAGGCGACCATCGGGTCCGATCATGCCGGGAAAGGCTTCGATGTAAGTCGACTTCAGCTTGTGAAGCTCCCGATGCTCGAGGATAAGGGCCGGAATCGGATAGCCACGCGCGGCGAGCTCCTCGAGGACTTCGACCGCAGTCGAATATCCCTTGGTCTTCCTCGTCTTCCTGATGATCGGGTAACCGAGTTTTTCGAACAGGATGGAGCCGAGCTGCGAGGGACTGTTGATGTTGAATTCCTCACCGGCCTCTCCGTAAATGCGTTCCTCGAGCTCGTCGAGGCGTTTTGAAAACCGCTTCGACATCTCCGAAAGAAAGTCGACGTCGACCCGGATACCAGCGGTTTCCATCCGTTGAAGTACCGGCACGAGAGGTTTCTCGATTGTTTCGTAGACGGATCGGAGGCTCGGGTCGTTTTCGAGGTCGCCATTTAGAGAACGGAAGAGCTCGAGCGTCGATTCGGCACGATCCGCAGCTGCCCGGACTCCGGACTCGGAGCCGTCCCCACCGAGCTCGAGCTGCGGCGAATCGGCGGGGATCTCGATCAGGTCGCGAACCAGCTTTTCGCGGACGATCGATTCCAGCTCATGACCGTATTGCCCCGGTCGGAGAACGTAGGAGATGAGCATCGTGTCCTCGAAATCGGCTGGAAGGCTCCAGCCGGCTTTGGCCATCAGATGGAACGCCGATTTGATGTTGTGTGCGATGAAACGCTTCCCGGATTCGAAAAGTGAGGAAAGCGCTTTTCCCATCCCCTCAGCGCCGGCATTCACCACGAGCGCCTGGTCCCGATCGGAGGAGAAGGCGACGATCCGCGGTTCTCCCGTCGGACTGCCCGAGACATGAATGGCGAGCTCTTTCTCTCCGGCCGTCCGCTCTCCCAGTTCCTCGGGTGACTCGATGATCACTGGCGTCCAGTCGAGCGTCCGGTCGGGCATGGTCTCCTGCATGAGCGACTGGAACTCGCAGCGACGAAACAGCTCGTGAAGTTTCCGATTGTCCGGCTCCGTGAGAGCCAGCGAGTCGAGATCGATGGAGGGCTCGAGGTCACAACGGAGCGTCACGAGATCCTTCGAGAGTAAAGCGATCTCCCGGTGCTCCTCGAGTTTCTTCCGATGAGACTTTTTTCCGACGGCGTCGAGGTTGGCGTAGATCGCCTCGAGCGAGCCGTGTTCGCGGATGAGATCCTTTGCCCCCTTTTCCCCGATGCCGGGAATTCCGGGCACGCCGTCGATCGAATCTCCCTGGATCGCCATCACGTCGACGACTTTCTCAGGGGGAAGCCCGAACGACTCCTCGACTGCGTCGGCATCGAGCATTTTTTCCCGGCCGGTGTGGTAAACGGAGATCCCGTCGCCGACGAGCTGAAAGAAGTCCTTGTCTGATGTCGCGATGACGACCTCATAGCCGGAGTCACGGGCTCTGCAGGCGAGCGAGCCGAGAAGATCATCGGCCTCCACTCCGTCCTGCGAAACGACCCTGATGCGGTAGCCCTCGAGGAGCTCGAGCACGAGCGGCAGCTGAATGCTGAGGTCATCCGGCATCGGCTTGCGATCCGCCTTGTACTCCGGATAGATCTCGTGACGGAAGGTGCGGGCCGGCCGGTCGAACGACACCGCTATGGCATCCGGCTTGTGCTCCCGAAGGAGTTTCCTCAACATCTGGATGAAGCCATAGAGCGCGTTGGTGGCGAGCCCGTCCGAGGTCGTGAGGCCTCGGATTGCGTAGTACGACCGGTAGAAATTGTTCGAGCCGTCGATCAGGTAGAGCTTCTTTCGTTTCTTTTTCACCATCGAATTCAATCCTGATTGTCCGCCCCCAGAAGCGGGGGCGCCGAGGCGGTCTCTTGATAGTAACCATTCCGGCGGATCGGATTGCGCACCATGCTCAGCGGTCCGAGCGTCGGGTGATCGACGGTGATCACCGGAGCGTCCGGCCGGATGAGCACTTCCCGGACTCCCCGAACCTTCGAAGCGGGAACGCCCGCGCTCCTGCAGCGATCGACCCACTCCTGCGACGAAGCGGTGATCAGTTTCCGGGCGAGCTCCGGAACCAGCTGATCGCGGTTCCGAACCCGGTCCGCGTTGGTCCGGTATCGATGGTCCAGTGCGAGCTCCGGCCGCTCCAACACCTCGTTGCAGAGGCGAACATATTGTTCATTCGTGGCGGCGGCAACGGCGATCCAGCCGTCGGTCGTTTCGAACGACTGATAGGGGACGATCGAAGGGTGTGCGTTACCGTGGCGGCGCGCTTCTTCGTTTGTGGCGAGCGCGGCCTGCGCTACGTTGACGAGCGAAGCCGCCATTGCTCCCGCGAGCGAGACCTCAAGATGCTGGCCGAGCCCGCTTTTTTCCCGCTGATACAGCGCCGACAGGATCGCGCCGTGCGCCCAGTGCGCCGTGAGAACGTCGGCGAGAGCGACGCCAGCCTTCATTGGCGGACCTTCGGAGGGCCCCGTGATCCACATCAGCCCCGATCCGGCCTGCGCGAGCAGATCGTATCCCGGGAGTCCGGCTTCATCGGAGTCGGAATCGTAACCGAGGATCGAACAGTGGATGGCGGCCGGGTTCATCGTCCGGATCGCTTGCGGGTCGATACCGAGCCTGCTCCGTGTCGCCGGGAGGAAGTTGTCGATCACGATGTCGGCTCGCTCGACGAGTCGCATCGCCTGCTCCCGACCTTCATCGGAACGAAGGTCGAGGGTCAGAGACGACTTGTTGCGATTGACCGACAGATAGTAGGTGGACTCGGACCCGAGAAAGGGCGGGCCCCACTGCCGGGTCTCGTCGCCGCGGCCGGGTTGCTCGACCTTGATCACCCTGGCGCCGGCATCTCCGAGCATCATCGTGCAGAGCGGGCCTGCGAGGACCCGAGTGAAATCGGCGACGAGGACTCCATCGAGGGGTGGCACATTCATCAGGGCGGTCGAGCATAACACCGCGCCGGTTCAGGGCTGGGGGGTCGTCTCGGGACGTTCTTCGCCGGCCGTGCGCCCTGCGAGCCCCGGCGGAGGGAGATGCTGAGCGCGACGGGTCAGCGAGGCGATTCGCTCGAAGACCCTGCGCGCTCTCCCCTTCATAAAAATGAACTCCATGACGGCTTTGGTGCGGAGCCCGCGGACCGTCACGACATCGATCCCGTTGATGAGCAGGATGGCGGAGATGACGATGAAAGGCGTCGACATGAGGAGCAGAACACCCCGCGGCTCTCCGTCGGTGAGAAGGCCGCTGATGAGAAAGGGAAGCGCCAGGAGCAGCGCGATGATGGAACGCCAGGACTTGTGATGACGGTGCAGGGCGATCGAATGGATGTCCTCGAAAAACACGCGGGTCCGGCGGATCGTTGCAAAGTCGACGTCGTCGATCTCGAGACCCTCGGCGATCAGAAACACCTTCTCCCTCTGAAACAGCCCGGAGCGGCGCCCGAGTGGCTTTCGTCTCCCCTCAGCCACTGATCAGTCCAATCACTATTGTACCGATGAGGAAGAGGACGGCACCCGTTCCGACCAGTCCGAGGATCATCGAAAGTGCAATGGCGAGACGTCCGTCGGTCTCGTTCATTTGCTTCTTCTGACGAAATGCCTTGATCGAGTAATAGACCGCGAGTGGGCCGAGGATGATGGAAAAGTACGGAATGAGGCATCCGAACACCGCCGATGATGCCGCGATCGAACCATAATCCCTGAACTCGCTGATGGTGGTCTCGAGCTTGTTCTCGCTGCGCAGGCGATCGAAGCAGCTGACGCACAACCGACGACCTTCCAGAGTCACTTCGCAGAGACCGCAGATGAAGGTGCCGCAGTGCTGACAGTTCGTCGTGGCGACGTTGCCGGGGTGGTATCCGCAGGGAGTGGCGCCGTCCGGTCCGGCCGCAGCGACGGGCACGGTCGAGGATGTGGCGATCCGGGGGCGGAAAACATGAATCTCGAACTTGGAATGACAGGCAGGACACGTTACCTGACGGGTCGACGGACCCTGAGGAGTGAAAGGCCTGTTACACCGCGGACACTGCGGCTGTAGCTCGAGCTCCGTTGAAGGGTCCGCAGGAAGTTCAGACACGAACGACCCTGGTTCTCGCGGCCATGTCGTGGATACACGTCTTCTCGGCGGTGAAAAAGGCCGCCAGATAATTGATGATCGCAAGGCAGCTGAAGAACACCTGTCGAAGTGCCGCTCGGCCCCATGCCTGACCGGTCGAGATCTGTGCTCCGGCCGGGGTGACGACTCGGATTCCGAGAGCCTTCTTCCCGATGGTCTGGCCATCCCTTGCGAGCATGAGGGCTTCGTAGACGATGTAGATCGGGATCATGATGAGGTTCAGGATGTTGATCTGATCATCGAAGGCAGAATCGGGGTCGACGCCGCTCGTCGCAGCTGAAAAGCCGAGGAACATGGCGATCAGGAAGATCGGGAAGAAGAGGATCAGGCCATCGATGAAAATGGCGCCGAACCGGCGAAGGATCGACGCGTACTCGATTCGATCCGAGGCTACGCCGGAACGGATCTCGGAAATCTGGCGATCCTTGCAGTTTGCGCAGTAGGCCTTGTCGCCAATTTTGACTCGGCAGTCCCCGCAGACCGCCGTCATACAGCTCCAGCATCGCTGGACGTTTTCGTGAACGTTCGGGTGATTTCTACAGATGAGCATGATGTCTCCTTCAGTTTTGCCAACTCTACCTTCGAGCGTCCGCGAAATCCAGAACCGAATTGATCGGGTGGGCGGAGGGTTGTGGAGGCGTCCGCCGGAGGGCCTTTGCCGTTCAGATTCTCCGCGACGAAATGAGCCAGGCGACGCCTCTCACGAGATTTTCCTCGCTCAATTCCGGGAGATCCAGCTGGAGCAGCCGGCGAAGCTCGGCGCCGGTCCGATCCATCAGAGAGGTTCGTGCCGCGGTGTCCAGCTCTTCCGCTCGGATGACCAGATCGACGATCAATTGCCTCTGTCGGAGATCGAGTCGATTCCGGGCCAGTCGAACCGTGCGAGGGTCGCGGACGCTGGCGAACTCTCGGGACGCGGGAAATGGCGTCATGGCGGGGGTATGCCTGCGGTCGTCGACGACGAGCGTTCGGGCAGCGATGTCGCCGAGCCTTCGGTTCTTCCGGTCGATCAGCGCCGACGTGATGCCGACACCGTAAAGTATGGGCGCGAGATCGAGTACGCGCACGACGTTGCGGATCATCGCCTGCTGAAAAGTGATCGGAAGTCCCCGGTCGTCGATGACTCGTATCCCCGCCATCCGCTTTCCGGGCGTTTGTCCGTCGCGGGTCTCGAACCAGACGTAGTAACCCCATGAAAGGAGAAATGCGATCGTGACGCGCACCGCGAAGGCGAGACCTCCGCCGATCAACGGAACCAGCAGGACGAAAACCGTGACCGGAAGAGCGAACACGAGAAGGCTGTCGACGAAGAGAGCGAAGAAACGACTGCCCGGGCCCGCGGGATGAAGGGTGATCTCGACGTGCTCGGGCGTGACGATCGTATGTTCGTTCTCGGCGGAGGTCATCGAGCTCCTCCATCGGGGAGATCGACGTGTCGCGAGAAGAGGTAGACCATCAGGAGGAGGAAAAGCGCGCCCGAGACTCCGATCTTGAATGCGTACGGGATCGATTTTGCGGAGAACTGCGAGAAGCCTCCTTCGATCAGGCCGGCCAGGACGAGAATCATTGCGGCTCCCGCGAGCATCCGGACGACGTTGGGGGCGGCCCGGCGGACCGCAGTGCCGGTGTCGGCCTCCCCCGGCGTCAGCAGTGCGCGCCCGAGACGGAGGCCCGCCGCCGCGCCAAAGAGGATCGCCGGCAGCTCCAGAGCGCCGTGTGGACCGACCCAGGCGATGAAGAAGATCTGGACGCCGTCGAGAAAATACATCGCGCAAACCGCTCCGAGAAGCACCCCGTTGTAGAAGAGAATCCACAGCCCGAGCACGATTGTGAGGGCTCCCAGACTGAACGCCAGGAACGCGACCCTGATGTTGTGAGTGTAGAGCGATGCGCCGAACCCCGCGGCGCTCGAGATCGTCGAGATCCGTTCGTCGCCGGCCTCGATACTCTCGACGCGCTCCCGAGGGCTTTCGGAGAAAAACTGGGGAGGGATGAGCTTCGGCGCGTTGGATGGGTCGATGATGACCGCGAGCGCGCCGACCGCCGCGCCGGAGATCAGAGCGACGGCTGCGAGTGCCACCGAGGACCTTTCCGCGCGGAATGCAGCCGGGATCTCCACGACGATGAGGCTTCGAAGTGATTCGAGTATCCCGCGCATTCGCGAGCCTCTGTAGATGTAGCGATATGCCCTGGAGACCAGCGAATTGAGTGGCTGAATCGTTTCGGGGTTCGCGGTGAGGCCGCGGAGCCGGTTCAGATCGCTGCTCGCGAGGCGATAGAGCTGCACCAGACGCATCACGGCTGTGTGTCCGATCCGCGAATCACTCGTGTTGTCGAGCGCGTGCAGCATCCTGTCGAGCTCGGCCCAGTGAGCACGGCGCGCTTTGACGAAGGTTTCCGCGTCCATCAGAGGATCTGCCTTCGCTTCACGTCGAGGTATGCATTGATGGAGTCGGTCGCGAGCTCGCCGGGCCTGCTGTCGACTACCAGCGCGCCTCGACTCTGGAGATCTTTGATCAGCCCTGTCCGGGCTTCCCACAAATCGCGCGCGACGAGAAACTTCGAGAGCTCCCGGCTCGAGCGCGGCGGCGTGTGAGCGATCGCATCGAGCGTCGGATCGAACTGTACCGCGATCAGAACCAGGTGGTTTGGATGAAGCACGCTCACCGCTTTGACGAGCTCGTCACCGATCTCGAGATGGGGCAGCATCGTGAATACGACGATGAGACTTCTCTTTCGGAGGGTTCGGCGAAGCCCGTGAGCCAGGGCCGGATAATCGGTGTGTGCGTAGCCGGGCTCGAGCGCGGTCACGAACCGGGTCAGGCTTCGGAGATGAGTTGCACCTCCGCCGGAGGCGACGCCGCCGTCGACCTTCGATGAGAAGGACTGAATCCCGATCCTGTCCTCGATGCGATTCGCGACGTAGGCGAGGAGCAATGCAGTGTTCACCGCATGGTCGAGACGGCTGAGCCAGCCGACCCTTTGGGCCATTCTGTGGCCGCGGTCGACGCAGATGACGATGTTCTGTGAACGCTCGACCCTGAACTCTCGAACGATGAGCTTTCCGTGGCGCGCGGTGGCCTTCCAGGCGACGTCACGGAGATCGTCTCCGTCGACGAGGTCCCGCAATCTCTCGAAATCCCGCCCCTTTCCGAGCCGCGGCGAATTGCGGCTGCCGTGACCGCGCAGGATGAACTGATTGAGCAGCCGGTGGAGCCGGCCGACCGCGGCGATGTTGGGAATCACCGAGAGCTCGGCGGCGGATCCGACGTCGGTCACCCGCTCGATCAGCCCGCGGCGCGTGAGCGCGATCGTGGGGGGACGAAGCGCAGTCGACCCCCGCGCAATTGCGCGAATGTCGAGGTTGAATGTCGCACGTTCATTCGGATTCAGTGTCGCCGAATAGACGGTCTGCTGCCGGTCGAGAAGAGAGGGCCATACCTGGCGAAACTGAATCTCGAGAGGCTTCCGATTATCGGCGGTCAGCGCCATCGGCACCGTCGCAACATCGCCGAGACTCATCGCGAACGATCCCTTGCGATCGAGCTGGAATGTGATTGCCCGGAGCTCGACCAGCTCCGAAATGCTGACGGCGAGAACGATCAGAGCGCCCGCACCGATCAACCATACAGCCCAGTCCACCAGAGCGATCGCAATGCTCGCCACGGCGAGGATTCCGACGACGCGCGGGAGAAGAGGCCCCGGTCTCATCAGCGGGGTACCTCGATCTGACCGAAGATCGTGTCGATGATGTCGGTGATCTCGATCCCTTCCATCTCGGCCTCGGGTGTGAGGACGATCCGGTGAGCCATGACTGGAGAACCGACAGCCTTGACGTCGTCCGGGGTGACGAAATCACGGCCTTCGATTGCGGCCCGGGCGCGACTCGCTTCGAGCAGCGCGAGCGACGCGCGCGGCCCGGCGGCGATCTCGATCGATGGATGATCCCGGGTTGAGCGTACGACGTCGAGAATGTATTTCCGCACACCCGGCTCGATGTTGATCGATCCCGAGATCAGGCGTCTGGCCTCGAGCAGCTCGTGACCTTCGAACACCGGCTCGAGCAGGGCGACCTCGCGATCGTGAAGAATCCTTCCTTCGGCATATGCATCGAGCATCGCCCCTTCCGCGGCCGGGTCCGGATACCCGATCCCGATCTTCATCAGAAAGCGGTCCCGCTGAGCTTCCGGTAACGGGTACGTTCCTTCGAACTCGATCGGATTCTGCGTGGCGAAAACGGTGAAGACCGGAGAGGTCTGCCGGCGAAAGCCATCGAGAGTCACTGCGCGCTCCTGCATCGATTCGAGCAGGGCGGCCTGAGTTCTCGGAGGAGTCCTGTTGATCTCGTCCGCGAGAAGGATGTCGGTGAAGATCGGACCCTGGCGAAACTCGAAATCCTGGGTCTTCTGGTTGAAGACGTTCGATCCGAGAAGATCCGCCGGCATCAGATCGGGGGTGAACTGGATACGCCGGAACGTGCAGCCGAGAAGACGGGAGAGGGCGAGTACCATCAGCGTCTTCGCCGTCCCGGGGACACCCTCGAGAAGGCCGTGGCCGCCGGCGAACAGACAGCTGAGGAGGTGCTTCTTGACCTCGTCCTGTCCGAGCACTACGCGGTCGACCTGCTCGATGATCCTTGCGGACTTCTCAGCGATTTGAGCGATGTTCTGCATCGAGAATCCTCCTGAAAATTGAATTCAGATGTTCCAGTCTCGCGTCGAAACTGCCGGGAGGCATGACGATGTCGGCGATGTCGACGGAGCGGCCTTTTCGGCGGAGCCATGCCTCTTCCCGCTCCAGGGTCTTCCGGTAGAGCCTCAGAGCTTCGGGCTCGGAAACTGTCCGGCTGAACAATGTTCCGAGCGAATCGACCAGATCGACCGCTTCCGATCGTTCGATCTGATCCGCTCGCATCCGTGGCCCGATCGAACTTCTGCCGCGGGCCATCCAGAGCGCGAAGGCGAGCGCTCCGAGCACGAGCGAGGGGCCGAGGCGCCACTCGCTGATCAGCAGATGGGTCAGTCCTGGGCTCGCTCCGAGACCGTGAATCCGCTCGTCGATGAAGACCCGTGTGCGATCCCGTATCAGAGATTCGACCAGCAGGAGGTGATCGCCTTCTCCGATGCCGCTGTTGAGAAAGATCTCGGGACTGGCGACGCGGATGATCTCGCCGCGGCCGATCACCTCACGACAGATTTGAGAGCGTGTGCCGGTGTTGAGGATCGAGTGGCACCTCCCCATGGTCTCCGGCATGAAAGCCTTCGGGTCGGAGAGCACGACCGCATCGACGCCCGGCCAGATCGGGAAGACCTTCGTCGATTCCTCCTGCTGGACGCGCTCGGTGCAGGTGACGCCCCGGGCGCAACCGGGGGAGAGAACGAGCCGGCCTCCCGCGCGAACGAAATCCTCCTCCTCCGGAGCGACTGGCGACGTCGCTTCGCGGTCGCTCGGATCTTCGTCATTGGTTTCGTCGGATCCGTCCGTCTTCGGGTCGGAGGCTTCCCGTTCATTCGAGCTTTTGTCGACTTTGCGGGAGGGACGGTATTCGGCCGCTTCCTGCAGGAAGACGTCCCCGGACTCGATGCGGAACACGACGGTCTGGTCCGGCGACGTCGACGGGATGAGCGTTTCCAGCAGTCTCACCGAGTCGCTTCCGAGTCGTCGTGACAGATAGCCGTACAGAAGTGAAGTTCCAGTGTCGTCGGTATCGAAAACCGAGCCGGCGGGGGCGGATTCGGAGCTGGAGCGAAGATCGGTTGCGATCCAGGTCGAGATGATGGCGACCCAGGCGAGAAGGGCGACGATGGGAAAGATGTACCGCGGTTTTTTCATGCGGCGCCTTCCCGCTGGTCGTCGATCGAATCGAGAATCATGGCTGCCGTTTCTGCGAAAGACGCGTACGCGGTGCTGTCGACCTCGTGATTTCCGTACCATTCTCGATCGAACTCGGCTGTCAGCCGGACGAGGTCTCCCTTCCACCGAGAGGAAGCCGCTACGGCTTCCACGTACTCCCAGTTGGTTCGCCCTCGAATCCACGCGACTCGTCTCGTGCGGATCAGCGTCGAAAGAATCGCGTTGTACCAGGCTCGAATCGCCTCCCGATGCCTCCCGGCAGCGGCAAGGCTCCGTGCGAGGCCCACCCATTCGCTCTCCTCTCTCGATCGTGGATCGTGATCGGCGACCGACGCGATCCGCTCCACGATGACCGGGGCCGCCTCCGGCCGTCGCCGCGACCGTCTGATCACCATGAGGACGAGCGCGAGCAGGCAGGCAGCGATCAGAATCGTGGTCATCATGACGGTCAGAGTGACCCCGCCTTCGGGATCGCGGGCATCGGTCTGCGGCCAGAGGGTGATCAGCCAGTCCCACAGCCACTCGAGTTTCTCGGAAATCCAGGCGAAGGCTTTCGTGAGCCATCCGGTGACGTCATCCCAGACCCCGCGATCGATCGTCAGATCGGCCGCCGCTCCTCCCCCGGGCAAAGCGGGCAGCTCCTGGCTCCGCCGCTCGGCATCGAGAATCTCGTAACCTCCCCTGACCGCCTCAACATCCCGCTCCGCCGACCTAAGAGCAGCGACCGTCGCATCGATTCGAGCGAGCAGGGCGGGGAGATCGACTTCCTCCGAGCCGGCCGTGGCGAAGAGGGATTCGTCGGGCACGAAAGTCAGCTCGCCGAACCGGACGCGATCGGAACGAAGCTGATTCATTCGATCGAGAGCACTCCCGTGTCGCTCGTTCCGGATGTCGGCGGAGATTGCCTCGAGGGTCTCCCGATAGCCGTCGAGCGAGATTTCGGCGGCGCTGATCGACGGAGCCAGGAGACAAACAAGCGCGGCAGCGAGCGTCCCTTTTCGATTGAAAGCCCGCTCGAGCCTGGCAGCGAGATCGGCTCCGGTCTTTCTGCGCCGCCCCGTTTGAACCAGTGCCGTCATGGTTCCGAGCCAGAAAGGCTCCATGATGAGCAGGGAGGTCCACAGGATCGAAATCTGGAAAAGACGACCCATCATCAGCGCTCGGACGCCCACCAGATCGAGGCCCGGAACTGCATCGGCGAGCCAGAATAGAATCGCGACCGCGGCGCCGAGATTGATCATCACGGCGACGAAAGCGATGCAGAAGGCGAACGTGATGCCGACCAGGGGGGTCAGTTCGACCCCTGCGAGTTTGCGGAGTCCTTCACCGATGCCAGGACCGCTGACCGACCACGCGGTGACCGCCGAGAGCCCGCCCAGGGCGACGAATGCAACGAGGCCCACGCCCGAAAGGCTCGTCACGAAGAGTCCTGCCAGAATCAACAGTTTCACGGCGAGATGCGAAATGAAGACGTGTGGCGGCACGCGCAGAGCGTGGGACAAAGAGATCTCTTTGCCTTCTGATCGGGCGATGCATGCACGGACGTAAACCAGCCGTGCCCACGAGGCTGGCAGGAGTGTAAGGAGCATCGCCGCGGCGATCGACCCGAGGTAGGTACCGTACGACGACGCCGAGTCGCCGAGTCCGAGAGTCCGATTCCAGAAGTGGATTTCGACCGCCCTCCACGGAAGCATTCCCAGCCAGAGTATGCCCCACCATGGAGACGCGGTTCCGCGAGCGAGCTTCCATCCTTCGTCGAGCACTTCCGTGGTGCGAGTCGACTCGCTTTTCATAGGCTGAAGAGTTTTGCGAGGACTGCCGCGATACTGACGATCAATCGCGGGAGGAGCCAGATGAGAATGACGATCGTGGCGAGCGACGTGATCCAGCCGGCCGGCGATGATCCCCGGGCGACCGCGATCTCCGTCCGCTTTCGCAGACAGGAAACGCAGAGATTCATCCCCTCCCAGGGAGTCGCGCACTCGGAACAGATCCGCTTTTCGCATCCTACGCAGAGGGCGAGTGCATGAACTGCCGGATGGTTGGTGCAAAAGATCGCTTGCGCGCGAGGCATGAGTGTCAGATTCTGCTGGCTGAGGAATCCGGCGTCAATGGAGGGGGTTTGAAGCATTGGCTGTTCTCCCTCCGTGGAATGATCCGGCGAACCCGGCTATCATGAGTACACCGGATTGGGGCGAAACGTCAGAGAGGCCGGAAGGAGACGGGATGAACGATCGACCGCGAAATGACGCCAAGATGGCTGCGATCCCAGGGGGCGTCGCAGGGATCCCGGTCGTTGTCTTCGCATTCGCCCTTTCAGGTCTCTTCAGCAGCCCGGCTTCAGCGCAGACGAGACCGACGAACGAGCACCCGCTCGTCCAGCGGCAGGTTCTCGAGAGCTCCCCCTCTCGGGATGACTCCCGAAGACGGCCGACCGCCCCGAAGGCCCCTCCCTCGGAGGCACCCGCGAAGCAGTCCTGGTACGTGGTCGAAAAAGCGAGCGCAGATTTCGGGCTGGTCAGCCCGGGGCAGACCGCAGTGATCGACGGCGCGCTCCTGATTCGCGTATTCAGCGAAGATGCCTGGATACTCAGGCTTGCGCCGAGGGTCGCCAGTGTCAGTTCCGGATCGGTCACCGAGCGAATTTCCTCGTCGAGACTTGCTCTGAAGACGGGAGCGGCTGGCTGGCAGGTACTCCGGGACGGCGTACCGAGTGTGGTCGCGCGGGGCAAGGCGACCTCTGGCGCGGGTGAGCTGGTCATCCTCGATCTGAAGCTCGCTCTGGAGAACCGGGATCCGGTCGGGTACTTCGGCGCGGAGCTCGAGCTCCGCCTCGATCCGAGGTAGGACGAGCGGTGGCATCCGGGGGCGCCTTACCTTCGATAGGTGAAATTGAGTACTGAAGATAACTTCCGCAACCAGCGAAGTTGGCCTATCTTTGAGAGCGTGACGAAGAAAACCCAGCTCGTTATGAATTATTTGAAATAACCGGAACTGAAGACTGTTAACATGGGTGCTTTCCAAAAAACGTAGCAAATCGGTGAGACTCCCAGAGTCGACAGGCTTGTGGATCCAAGGAAAATTGACAAAGTTTCAGGAGGAATTCGGATGAGAAAGATACTGGCAGTAGCAGCAATTTCAGGGGCGGCCATCTTCATGGCAGGCAACGCCGAGGCCCAGGCAACCGACAGCAACTGGGTGCAGGTCACGGCGACCGTTCAGGGCGTCTTCGACTTTAAGATCGATGGCAACGACTATCCGGCGGGATCTCCTGCGCTTCATGATTTCGGGTCTGTGACCGTCACGGGTGTGCAGACGGGCGGCACGGCCGCGACCTCGATCGTAACCGCGGCAGATGGAAGCACCGCGCATTACCGAGCGGAGCCCGCATTCGGATGGACGGTCGTGAGTGCGCCGAGGCGTACGGTCGACATTTCCTATCAGAATGCGACGATCGACGCTGCCAACACGATGACCATCGATCAGCTGGCGATCGAGATGTCGGTGACCCAGCAGGCGGACGGTGGGGCGGGAACCTCGACAGCGTGGAACCAGCTTTCGGGCGCCAAGACGCTTCTGGTCGATGATGCTCTCGCTGGTAACGGCACCAACACCGCGGCCGGGAACATCAACCTCGAGCTGAGAGTCGACGAGAACGATGCTGAGGGAGCCAACACGTTCACGTTCGAGCTGTACGCGGAAGGCATCTGACCGAGCGGTCAGGAGAGGCAAACTTGTCAGGGCGAGGTCGCTTAGCGGCCTCGCCCTTTTTTAGGGTCCGCCACATGTTCAAATTCAAGATAGTCGGAAGAGCTCTGGCCACGGTCGCGACGATCGCGGTGCTGGCCTCTCCGGAAGCTGCAGCTCAGACCGACAGCAACTGGGTCAGCGCCACCGCGACGGTATCGAGCGTGTTCGATTTCCGAATCGACGGCGCCGACTGGTCACGGCTCGACCCGGCGGTCTACGACTTCGGATCAGTCTCCCACACCGGAATGAACGGCGGGGTCATCATAGCGGGACGGGCGTACTACACAGCGAACGGCGCCTTCACGTGGTCCGTCGAGAGTGCACCACGGCGGACGGTGGACGTCTCATTTCAGAATGCGACCAAGCTCGTCGAGCCTGCAGCCGGGGCGATGGACCTCGATCAGCTGGCGATTCGGCTGACGATCACGGCCCAGGCATCGGGCGGTGTGGGGACGTCGACCGGACTGACCGCGCTTTCGACCGGGAAGGAAGTTCTGGTCGACGATGTACTTTGTGGAGTGGGGAGCTCGACCGGGAGCGGTAACATTGACCTGGAACTGTATGTCGACGGAAACGACAGGCAGGGTGTCAACACATGGGAAATCGAGCTCGTGGCGGAAGGCATATGAAGATCGAAATGACTAAAAGAGGGTTTGTTTTGTCGCTGTTCCTCGTCATGGTGATCGGCTTGGTTGCGGATGCCGGCGCCCAGCTTCACATTCAGATCACGCCGCAGATTTTCGAACGGGTGATCTCGCCGGGCGGGACGCTCAACGACCGGCTGACCTTCCACAACGCGGGATCGGTGCCGCTCGAGGTTTCTCTCGAGCTCGCGGACTTCGATGCAGATGAACAGGGTAATTCCGTGAAGTTTCCGCCCGCCACGCAGGAATATTCGCTCGCGCCGTATCTTCGAGTGACGCCGATCCGGGCTCGGATCGGGCCGGGGCAATCGCTCGATTACCGGCTTGTGGCAAAGCTTTCCCCGGATTTCGATCACCGGCGCGTGATGCTCTACTTCCTTTCGAAGCCGGTGTTCGAGGATGCGGGAGAAGGATCCAGGACGATCGTGGTGCCGAAAATCGGGATACCGGTTTACGTGGAGTCCCGGACGGCTTCGGCTGCCGTTCTCGGGGTGGAAAATGTAGAATGGAAACGGCTCGACGATTCGCGTCTGGGGCTGACGCTAACGACGACGAATGCCGGGCAGAGAATCATTCGACCGCCGGTGTCGCTGGAGATCAGCAGTGCAGACGGCTCTTTCTATGAAGTCTTCAATCTGAATGGTGGGGCGGATCCGGTACTGCCGGGTCGTCTTCGCCACTGGGCCTTCGCGGTTGGCCCTGTGCCGGGAGGGGAGCTATCCGCGCGACTCAACTTCGCCACGTCGCTTCGCGACTCATTCGTCCGGGAATACGAGATTCCGGCAGCGGTCGTGACAGAGGCGCAGTGATTCGGGTGGCACGACCCGCCCTGGGTTGTGCCCTGCTGATCTCTCTCGGACTTCCCGCGTCCGCACAGTTTTCCGAGCCTGTCGATGGCGCGATCTATTTCAGCCTGGGAACCAATGCCATCGACGCGCCTCTTTTCGGAGTCGATGCGACGTATGCCTACAACATCTATCTTCGACAGCGATTCGCGAGCGGTGAGCAGCTGTCGCTGTTCGGCTCGGGAGGGTTCCCGTCGAGCCGTCAATTTCTGACGCTCGAAGCGTCGGATCTCCGATTCCGGGAGGGGATCGCCACGGTCCGGGGAGGCGACATCGGTCTCAAGCCGCTCCGACCGGCCCGTTTCTCAGGGATCGCGGGTGAAAGTACGTTGCCGCTACTGGGTCTCGGGGCGGAATGGGTGAAAAGCGATCGCCAGCTGCAGCTATTCACCGGCGTCAACCGGTTCGCCATCAGACTCCCCGACTCCTCGGAGATCGGGCGATCGTATGTCGCGGATCTCCGCTGGCTGGAGCGATTCGCGAGGACTCACCTCGGTGCCGGAGTGACGTTGATCGCTGACCCTCACTATCTCGGGGACCGGACCGAGCGAAGTGTGGATGCGGTCGTCAGCGGACGATACATCCGCGAGCTCCGGCCATATGTGCACGCGTTCTCCGAAGCCTCGGTGTCGCTCTCCGGCTCGGGGGCGGCCCGGGCGGGTCTCGCCGGGGACTTCCGGAACGGCGACATTTCCACCTCGGTCTATGCATTCGGAGACGACATGCCGTTTCTCTATCCTCTGTTCCGTCCGGGAGAGATCGGCGCCGAAGCGGGAGGTTCCTATCGTTTCAGCGAGTTCGGTTCCATCGGTGGAAACGTGAACTACCTTCAGGATGATCCGCTGGCCCGAGGCTCTGCGTTCATCGCTTCTGCCCAGCTCGGTTACAGCTTCGGCTACGATCGTCCTTTCCTGACCTTGAGCGCGTCGCACAACGAGCTCGTCTACGACAATTTCGAAGAAGAGTCGGAGGCGAGATTCGGCGATCGGTTCGCACTCGGGATCTCGCGGTCGACTCTCACGCGTCGCTACAACCTTCGACTGGAGCACGCCGAGGACACGCTGGTCACCCGGACTCAACTGTATGGCGGGTTCGGGAGGGAGGTCGGGCGGGAAGGATTCGTCGACTCCTACGTCGTCCTCCAGGCGGCCGACGAAGAGCTCGGAGCGTTGGCGGAAGTCACCGTCCAGAATCGAATTCGTCGCAACATCTGGTACGTCGCGGGAGTCGGTGGAGCCTGGCAGCGTACCGATGTCGAGCGCGCGGAAGGGTTCGTCACGGCAGGTCTGTCGTGGAGAAGTCCCCGTAACGGATGGATCGGTCGAGTCGATCTGCTCGCCCCGTTCGGGGTCGGTATGCCCCGGGCGAACCGCGTGAGTCGGAGCATTCGGGCACAGGTTGGCCTTCGCTACGACTGGGACGAAGTCTCCGAGCTTCGGAGGGTTTTCAGCGGGGTGTTCTTCAGAAACGACTTCGGACGAATCGAGGGGCGCGTGATCTCGGGCGGTGAGCCGGTGGCCGATGCGGTCATTCTGGTCGGAGGGATCCCGATGGCGTCGAGCGGGAGTGACGGACGATTCTCCGCCTCGGGAGTTCCCGTAGGACAGGTGAGAGTCGAGGTCGATCCGTTCTCGGTGGATCCGAGCCTGGTTCAGAGAGCGGGTGCCGTCATCGTCAATGTTCTGCCGCGTGAGACCACCACAATCGAGATCGAGCTCGCGCGATCCGTCGCATTTTTCGGATCACTCGTCAGGTGCGACGGGGAGGAGCTCATCGGAATCGGCGGCGCGACAATCGGGCTCGTCGGCGATGTCGGCATCTACGAGCTCTCGACGACGGTCGAAGGCGGCTTCGCGGCATCGGACGTGACGCCAGGGGTCTACTCGATCATCATCGATCCCGCGACGATCGGCGACATTCCGCCGGATCAGATACCCGCGATCGAGATCGATCTCACCGAAGACGTTCTCGGTTACGTCATTCGACTCGGTTGTCCGTGACACTCACGCTGCTGGAAGCGACGCCACGAGCTCGGCTCCACCGTCCGGATGATTCTGCAGCGTGACGCGCCCGCCGTACCCTTCCACGATCGCCTTGACGATCGCGAGTCCGAGGCCGGCGTGGTAGCCGTTCGACGAATCCCGCCAGCTGAAAAAGCGATCGAATACCCTCGAAAGGTTTCCCTTGGGGATTCCGGGCCCCGAGTCCCGCACGGCGGTGCGGATCATCTGGCCATCCCGCTTGATCGAAACGGTGACCGAGCCACCGGCCGGGGTGAAGCTGAGGGCGTTCTCGAGAACATTCTCGAACACCTGAACGAGGCGTTCTTCCGATGCCCGAACTTCCAGCGGTCGCGATTCGGCGGCTTCGATCACGATCGGGACGTTTGCGCCTCTCACCCTGAACCCGTCGGCGACGCTCCGAACGACGGCCGCCACGTCGGTGGGGTGAAGAGGCTCGTTGTCGAGCCGCGCATCGATCCGGGTGATCTCGCGGAGAGAGCCGAGCAGGTTTTCCATCCGATTGATCTCGTCATTGGCCATCGAAAGAAAGCGGTCTCGTTCGTGCGGGTCGCTCGTCGACGCCATCATCTCCACAGCGTTTCGAATCGATGCGAGCGGGTTTCTGAACTCGTGGGAGACGTCGGCGGCGAAGTGCTCACTGAAGTCCTGATGGCTTTCGAGACGAGATGTGAGACGTTCGAGCGCGCGCGACAGGTCCCCGATCTCATCGCGCTTTTCCGATGCGGTGAACCCGCCCCGCAACCTTCCCCGTCGATCGAGGATCGCCTCGGATTCCCGCTGAAGCCGCCCGAGCGGTCTGACGATCGTCGCACCGATCCACAGGCTGAGAACGATCGCTGCGAGCAGGGAGCCGAGAAAGATCCGGAAGATTCCGAGTCGAACGGCATAGAGATCGTGGAGGATCGCGTGAGTCGTCCGCGAGACGAGCACCGCTCCTCTTCCTCCCGCGAGGTGGACCGGCCGCGCTTCGTAAAGGATCACGGAGGGAGACGATTCGGCCCGGGCGATACGTTTGGCGCTTCCGCTCCGCCCGGCGAGCGCGTTCTCGATCTCGATGCCGTCGAGAACAGCCGCCGCCTCATACTCATCGCCTTCGAGCGAGACCGGCTCGGGCCCGCGGAACCACTGCATCGGCTTCCGAAGCAGCAGCGTACCGATTCGGTAGAGGAGATCACTTCTTATCTCCTCGTAGTGGTACGGGTAGCTCTCTTCTCCGCTCCGTGCGGAATCGGCGATCACGGTTCCATCTCCGGATACGATCCGGATGCGTTCATCATTTCGGAGCTCGAGGTTCTCGATCGTGGAAGCGGGAAGTCCGTTCCGATCGATGATCTCGGCGATCAGCCGGGCCCGTTCGTGCATCGACTGCCGCTGCGCCTCGACCAGATGCTCTTCGTAAACATCGACGTAGAGAACACCCGCAAGAGGAAGAAAGAGAAGAAGGAGATTGAACGCGAGTATCCTGAGGCCGATTCGCGAGAAGAATCTCCGCCACCTCGTCACGCCCCTTATCTTCCCCCATTCCAGGCAGGGTCGCGAGCCGTGCGGTCTAGCGCAAGCGTTGCGGGCTTCTCCTCCACTGCCGTCACGACCCATCGTTGTGAGCCTCCCGGGCTCACCGCGTCGAAGGGATAGCAGGTCACCAGGGAGATGCGGCGGTCTCCCTGATCGCGAAGGCGGTGACCATCATGCTCATCGATGATCCGCGTCGCGGTCACTCTGTAAGGGACGACTTCGCCGTCGACGCGTTCCACCGCGATCCGCTGTCCGACCCTCAGATTCCGGAGTGCGGCGAAGTGGGTGTCGCGGTGCGCGGCGACGATCGAGTGGCCGTGGTGACCGGGAAGGGCGCTTCCCTCGAGATGGCCCGGCCCGAAAGCGAGTGCGTGACCGCTCGTTCCCGACAGAACGATCAACTCGATCCGTCCCTCGTCGAGCATCAGCTTCGCAACCGGCCAGGTGTCGGCCCAGGTCCACGGTTTCGGCGCTTGCTCGCCGGCGCGCGCCCGATGCCAGGCATGATCGAGGAGAACCTGCGCCAGCGCCGCCTTCGCGGGGATCCACCAGCCGACGGCCGTCGCGATGAGACCAGTCGTCAGAAGACAGAGCGTCAACACGCGGGACACTCGTGAGCGGATGACGGTGTGGCTCATCATTCAGCTCCCTGCCGGCGGAATCGTGCGGTCCAGACAGCAGCCGCGGAGATCAGGAGAATCAGACCCAGAAGCCGAGCAAGCGGAGCGAGCGAACCGGTTCGAGGCAGCAACATCTTCATCCCCTCCGGCACGCGCAGCGGTATCGGAACGGCGATACAGCTCGTGGCATCGATACCCGCGGGCGTCCGGTCCACTGCCACGAGGCTCGTATGCGCCGAGACGAGATGATGTGCGATCGCAACCTCGATGATTTCCTTCCGCGCTTCTTCGCGAGGCAGTCCGTCGAGCTCGCGATCGGAGATTTCATCGATTTTCCGTCTGGCCCAGAGGCGTGAAAGGCCACCATCCGAGACGACGTGACGATCCGGTTCTACCTGGTGCCAGAGACGCTTTCCCGCGACTCCTTTCGCTGCAATCGCAGCGTTCGGATCGAAGTGACGAATGATCGTGACCAATGGCTCCCCGAGGTATAGATCGGGTGTGGCGCGGGGATAAATCTCCGCGGTCCGGTCCGAGACTTCGATTCCGACCCCCGTGAGAGCCGGCGAGTCGATTTTGTCGAGGAGCTCGCTCATCCGCTGTTCCACCTGATCCGCCTGAGGAATCCACGTGAAGGTTCCTCTTCCATGGCGGGCAATCGAGGTCATGAAATGGCCGTTCGGTGCTGAGCCGATTCCGACGGTGAACAGCCGGCTTCGACCGAGCTGTGATCGGACCAGCGTGGCGAGCTCATTCTCGTTGCTGATGAGCCCGTCGGTGATGAAGATGATCTGACGAAGCTCGCCGGACACCGTCTGCACGTCGCTGAGCGCGCTCGCCAGCGCCGGAACCATATTCGTTCCCCCCTCGGCTCGTAGCGAATCGACCCACCCCTTCGCGTCGGCAATCGCTTGCGCGGTTGCACGCCTCGATTCGGAGGCCCAGAGACGGTGGTTCGTATTGAATTCGATGATGTTGAAGCGGTCGGAGCCGCGCAGCCGTTCGAGAGCTCGGGCGAGCGCTGCTTTCGCCTGAACGATCGACTGTCCCTCCATCGATCCCGACGTGTCGAGGATGAATATCTGCTCGCGAGGCTGGACGGAGCCCGAGGCGAGATGGGATGGGGGAAACATCATCACCATCGAATACGACGGAGACCCCGATCCCGGATCGCCCGGGCGCTCGTTGAAGACGACCGCTTTCGGCTCGCGGCCCGCCTGAACGCGCCATTCGAGGTGGAAATCACGATCTGCAGGCGTCTCCGCGAGCGTGATTCGAGCGGTCGACCCTCCCGTTCTCACGACCTCGACCGGATGCGAGATGCTCGATACGGTGTCGAGATCCGCGCCGGCATCCAGCTCGATGTCGAAGGTCACGAGAAGACCACGGAAAGACGCAGAGTGCGCCGTCGCGGGAAGCGGCGATGCGCCGGAGGCCTCGCCGGGCTCGTATCTCGGAGCGACGACCAGCGGGACTCTCATCCTGAACGTACCACTGTCGTAATGGGCGATGTCGTCATATCCGATCGTCACCTCCATGACCTCGCCGGGTCCGAGGGAGGAGACCGAAAGGGTGAAGACGTCGGGCCGTTGTTGTTCGAGCAGCGACGACTTCCTCCCCTCGGATCTCGCCTGCTCGAAGATCTCCCGCGCCTGCTGCCGTTCATGAATCTCTCCCTCGATCGTTCTGTGGCCGATCCGCATCACCAGTCGGTCGACGGCAGAGCTCTCCGGCAGCGGGAAGACGTAGACTCCGTTGACGCAGTTCTCCGTGGAATTACGAAACTTCTGAGTGATCGATGTACGGATCAGCATCCCGGTCACTCGAACCTCGGCGTGGCTCGAGAGGATGGGCGCCTCGACGTACCGACCCGGGACGATGGTTTCGAGCAGCAGCCCGCCGTGCTCGAGCTCGCCCAGTGTGACCGTCTCTTCCAGAGTGCGTTCGTCGCAGTTCTCCCCGGGACAGTCCTCTCCGAGCGCGGGGGAGCTCAGAGCGAGTACGGCGGTGGCGATCGTGATGAGTTTTTTCATGGTTGCTCTCCTCTCCTTTCAATAGAAGGTCGAAACGCGCAGCGGGAATGAAGGGCCGGTGGCGAAGTCGCGAAAAGTTCGTGGCGAAAATGAGGCGAGCGCGAATCACTCGCTGGTTCGCCGATACAATTGTGGCGATGGAGAGCGGCAATGTGATTGCGGTCGTCGACGACGAGGAGAACATTCGCGAGACGATCGGATGGGCTCTGGAGAGAGAGGGCTTCCGGACTCTGAGGTTTCGAGACGGACAGGAAGCGTGGGAAGCGCTGGAGCGCGAGCTTCCCGATCTGGCAATTCTCGACATCCTGATGCCTCGCATGGATGGGCTCGATCTCTGCCGCCGGTTGCGCGGCGTCTCTCCGGAACTTCCGATCATCTTCCTCACATCGAAGGACGACGAGATCGATCGCGTCGTCGGTCTCGAGCTGGGAGCGGACGACTATCTCGGCAAACCGTTCTCGATGCGCGAGCTGATCGCGCGGATCAGGGTGCTCTTTCGCCGCGTCGCCCTCTCGAAGGCGCCCGATGACTCCGAGGAGGAACGGCTCGAGATCGGCGATCTGATCCTCGATCTCCGGAGGTACGAAGTGACATGGAAGGATGAGCCGGTCCAACTGACGGTGACCGAGTTCATGCTTCTTCACGCGCTCGCACGGCACCCGGGGTTCGTCAAGACGCGGGAACAACTCACTCGCGAGGCGTATCGGTTCGACAACTACGTGAGTGAACGAACCATCGACAGCCACATTAAACGTCTCAGGAGAAAAATGGAGCAGACTGATCCGAAGTTCGACCGGATCGTGACCGTTTACGGTGTCGGTTACAAGTACCGCGAGGGCGAATGACGACGACCCGGCTTCGCTATCTCGATGAGATGAACGTGCTGACGGGATCCTCGAGGGTCGAGAGGGTCGGCGAGGATCACACGTGGATCGAGCTCGAGAGCTCGCACTTCCATCCGCAGGGTGGCGGTCAGCCGGCCGACCACGGCATGATCGGAAGCTTTCCCGGTCCGCGTTTCTCGGTCGACGATGTTCGGATCGTGGACGGAGTGACTCGGCATTACGGGAGCTGGGCGACGGAAGATCGCTTCGGTCCGGGCGCCGTCGTCGACTATCAGATCGACGCTGAGCGCCGCCGTCTCCTTACCCGCGTCCATTCGGCAGGGCACATCATCGACATGGCGGTTCGCGAGCTCGAGCTCGGTTGGAGACCGGGGAAGGGTTACCATTTTCCCGATGGTCCCTACGTGGAGTACGAGGGGGCGCTCTCGGGCGAGAGGGAGGAGATTGCCCGAGCGATCGAGGCATCTGCCGCGTCGATCGTCGGCCGCGCCGCTCCGACCACCGTTCGAACCGTCCGCGGCGAGGAACTTGAAAGCGTCGTCGGGGAGGTCCCCGTGGGCGCTCCGACCGAAGGTCCTGTCCGGGTCGTGATGTACGGTGAGCTCGGTGTCCCCTGCGGAGGGACGCACGTGCCGAGTCTCGATCAGGCTGGAAACATCATTGTGCGGAAGATCAAGGCGAAGAAAGGTTTGATCCGGGTTTCCTACGATGTCGAACGCGAATCCTGAGTTTCGGTCACGCGACGGCCATCCGTCCTCGAGCGCTTCTCCGGTTCCACGTCAGAACTGCGAGGGCGGCGTCGAGTGAGAGCCGAGCCGTTGGAGGAGTATTACAGGACTCTCGAGATCGAAAGGGGAGCTTCGGCCGAAGAGATCCGTGAGGCCTGGAAGGAACTGAGCCGCGTATGGCATCCCGACCGGTTTCAGAATGATCCAACGCTTCGCGCAAAGGCAGAGGAGCGCCTCAAGCGGATCAACGAGGCATACCAGGTCCTGTCGAGGCATTCGGGGCCCCGGACCCGGCCGGCGAGCGAGAGATCTCACGATGCAGGTGCACCTTCGACCGCCTGGGGAGTCCGTGATCAGAACGAGGTTCGCCATGCACGAGATCTCGCGCAGCTCCGCGACTGGATCCGTGCGGGCTACCTCGATCCGGGGGACGAGGTGAGCCCGCCCGGCTCGGAAGAGTGGGTTCCGATCACGACGGTTCCGGATCTGGCCACTGCGCTTCGGATCGCCCGGATCGTGAGAATCGGACGCTGGGTCGTCCTGACCCTTTTTCTCGTTGCACTGGCGACTCGGCGGCCGCAGCTGATCCTCGCAGGACTCGGCCTCGTGGTCCTGCTCGGATTGCTGAGGCGCCGTTACCTCTGATGTAGACTCGAGCTGTGGCGGTCCTGATCGATCCCGTGCGCAAATCCGTCGAGGTCCCCCTCGAACCGAGGAGCGCTTTCGAGCTCTTCACGGCGCATCTCAGCCGTTGGTGGCCTCTCGAGCGACACTCGATCTCCGGGGAACGGGCCGAGACCTGCGTCTTCGAGCTCGTCGCGGGTGGAGACGTATTCGAGCTCGCCGAGAACAGTGTGCGGATCAAGTGGGGACGCGTCGATGAATTCGAGCCTCCGCGCCGGTTTCTGCTCTCCTGGCATCCGGGCCGGCCCCCCGAAACGGCACAGGAGATCGAAGTGACCTTTTCGGAGTCGGGCGAGATGACGCTGGTCGACCTGAGCCATCGAGGGTGGGAGGCAGCGGGCGAAGAGGCGGACGTTCTGAGGGAGTCCTACGAGACGGGGTGGGATCACGTGCTCGATCGATACGTCGAGCTCGCGCGTGCCCGCGCCCGGAATCAGAGCGTCGTCTGAACCGCGGCGGGCGGACTGCCGCCTCCCCGGCGCATCAGTCTGGCGATCCCGACGATGCTGACGAGTGTCCAGGCAGCTTCCAGCAGGATGAATCCGACCTGATTCTCGACCACGGCGACCACCAGCAATGCGGCTCCTCCGAAGAGATTGAGCACCTGGTAGGTCCAGCTCTGACTCCGCACCTTGCCTGTCTGTAGAAATGCGAATGCGGCGAGGATGCAGACCGCTCCTGCGATCGACAGGATTTGTATCGGATTCATGTAAGACTCCTTTCTATCCGGTCGGCGCTCGTCTTCATTGCGTCTTTGAGCCGGGGCGGTGCAAAGCTGCATTCGATGCCGTTTCTCACGAGCTGGTCGACGTCGGCTTTTCCGAGTCGTCCCGCTCGGATTGCTCGCCGTAGTTCGACCGTCGGATTCGTGCGGAAGAGAGTGGGATCGTCGGTGCCCAGCGTCACCTTCACACCGGCGTCGAGAAGTTGGCGGATGGGGTGAATTCCACTCACGACGCGGGTCAGGTAGTTGCTCGACACGGCGAGATCGAGCGGAGTTCCGCTTCGCCGCACGAGGCCGAGAACCGAAGGGTCGTCGAGGCACCGGATGCCATGGGCGATCCGGTCGACCTGCAGGACCTCGATGGCGTACGCAACGTCCGATGCAGGACCCGTTTCGCCGGCGTGAACCGTCGTACGGAGTCCTGATGAACGTGTCCGCTCGTAAACGGGGACGAACTGGGAGAGCTCCACCGACTCCTCACCGCCGAGACCGAAACCGATCACCCGAGCCATGGGATGCCGTGAATGCAGGTCGAGTACCTCCATCGCTGCCGACGCACCCCACTGGCGCACCGAGTCGAGTAGGATCGCGGTCGTTGCCCCACCGGACCGCTCACCTTCCTCGAATCCTTTTTCCAGTGCGTCCATGACCTCATTCCACGGAACGCCCCAGCGGTGATAGATCAGCGGAGATGCATAGACTTCTGCGTAAGCGACTCCGTGCGCGCCGAGCATCATTGAAAGTGCTCGAGACGTCCGCATGAGCGCTTCGGGGGAACAGAGGAGCCGGCACATTGACCGGACGGCGGCGAGAAACTCCGGGAAGTCCGGATATCGGAACCGGCGCTGGATGGATCGAGGGGTCTCTCGTCCCCAGTCATGGTTTTGCTCTCGCGAGCTCGCCAGCAGATCCTCGACGGGCATCGACCCCTCGATATGGACGTGAAGATCGGTGAGGAGATGGGCGTTCACTCCTCGGTTACCGTCGTTCGAGCGATCAGGTCTCCGAGCCTTCGCGACTTCGACGTCGAGACCACCAGAAGTATCTCGATCAGAATGACGCCTGGGACCAGCAGCGGAACATTCCGAACGATGCTCCGAAGAAAACTGCATGGTCGGCCGGAGGAGGTGTGGAGGGAAAGACCGAGAAGGCGTTTCCCGGGCGAGCGTCCCCGCCAGCCGTCTCGAATCAGGAGTATGAGGACGAGAACCCCGACGGTCGACCACCAGATTGCAGTGAGGACTTTCGGCTCGGACCCGAGAAGGAGAGCGACCAGGCTGCCGATCGAACCGGGGATGATCATCAGAAGGCTTCCCCCCAGCGCATCCCCCAGGAGCGCGCCTGCACGAAGCAGCAGGTAGTGCGATCGTTGGATCCGGGGGGTCGTAATGGAAGCTTCGCGGACGGTCACGGGCTTAGTCTAGCGGGTTGGAGGCGGAGGGTTGGCTAAGGAAAAGGGGGTCCGGGGCCGCATCCGGGATCTCGAGCGCTTCGGGCGAGGCGAACGAGGGGGAGGGAGCCCGGAATCGGATGCGACCGGCGATCGTTTGCAACGGAGCCGGTGATACGAAACCCCGACTGGTGCTGATTCGTCCCAGAAGTTACCGGGGGCCATCCCTGCGGCAGATCGCCCCTCGTTTCCGGAAAACTCCAAATGATCAAGAGACTCGTCCTACTCGCCTTCGTCCTTCTCGTCGCCGTAGAGGCTTTGCCGCAGACATCGCTCGACGAGCTCAAGGGGCTGCCAATCGATTCCGTCGAAGTCGTTGGAAACGATGGCGTTGCCACGGACACCATCCGAGTCTACCTCTCGGCCTATCCCGGTGACCCGTTCATGCCGGAGATGATTCAGGACAACTTCACCAACCTCTGGCAGACCGGCCTTTTCGACGACATCCGCGTGGAAGCGGAAAAGGGGCCGGGGGGCGGAGTGATTCTTCGGATCCATGTGGTGGAGCGTCCGCGGATTGGAGGCGTCGAATTCAGAGGCAACAAGGACATCAAGACGTCCGATCTGCAGGAGGCGCTCGATCGCGATCGGGTCAGCATTCACGTTGGAAGTACCGTCGAGCAGACTCTGATCCGGCGGGCCGAGGAGACGATCCGTTCGATTTACGCGCAGGCGGGACAGGAAGGAATCGAGGTCACCGCGGAGCTCGAGGAGATGACGCTTCCCGGCGAGCGCCGCCTGGTCTTCAACATCAACGAGGGGCTCAAGGCTCGCGTCGCGAGGATCGAGTTCGAGGGCAACGATCGGTTTTCGGACCGAAGGCTCCGTCGGGCGATGGAAGAGGTGAAAAAGCACAACCTCTACACCTGGATCCGGAAAAAGAATCTTTACACTCCCTCACGGCTCGAAGCCGACCTCGAGAACATCCGGAACTTCTATCGGGACTACGGCTACAAGGACGTCCAGCTCGGCGAGCCTCAGATCGTCACGCTGCCGGGTCGGAAACCGCGAGTTCGCATCACGATCCCGGTGACGGAGGGCGAAGTTCACACATTCGGATCCGTTTCGATGGAGGGTGAGACGGTGTTCGAGGAAGATACCCTTCTCGGGACGTGGCCCCTTCAGGAGGGTGACGTTCTGCAGCGCCGGCCGATAGAGGCGAGGATCGATTTCATCGAGGAGCTCTATCAGCGACGGGGCTACATCTACTCATACGTCGATACCGAGTACATCGAGCTCGACGACAACGTCGTCGACGTGAAGCTGAATGTGTTCGAAGGCGAGCAGTTCCGTCTCGGACGTCTCGAATTTCGCGGCAACAACGTGACCAAGGACAAGGTCCTTCGCCGGGAGATCTACCTCGACGAGGGAGACGTCATGGACATGGAGACGTTCAAGCTCAGCCTCTACAAGCTCGGCCAGCTCGGTTACTTCAAGGTGACCGACAACCCGGAGTTCCAGGTGAACCCGGAGGACAAGACGGTCGACGTCGTCGTTCGCGGCAAGGAAGAGGGAAAGAACGACATCCAGTTCGGTGGCGGATACTCCGAACAGTACGGTTTCTTCTACCAGCTCCAGTATGCGACCAGAAATTTTCTCGGTGAGGGGGAATCGGTCGGCGTGAGCATGCAGCAGGGTGCCAGGCGGGATTACTTCAGCCTCTCCTACGCCGATCCGTGGTTCCTCGATCGTCCGCAGTCGTTCGGCGTTTCGCTCTTCAACAGCCAGAGCAACTATCCGCAGATCGTCGGCATCGACGCCGAATCGGTTGGTGGCTCGGTGGTCTACGGTTTCCGTCTCGACCGGTTCGAGAGCGTCAGCCTTCTCTACGGATATCAGGACACCGAGCAGATCGTCACGCTGCAGGCGATTCCCGATCGAGAAGGCAATGTTCCGGTCGCGTCGGTTCTGGACCGCCAGTTCACCACATCCGCGATCGTTCCACAGTATCGATACGACTCCCGGAACGATCCCTACGACAGCACGCGGGGCTCGAAGATCTCACTTTCGCTCGCATACAACGGTGGGCCGCTCGGTGGAACCATCGACATGATCAAGCCGGTGCTCAACACATCCCGGTTCCATCCTCTGACCCCAAAGAGCTCGCTCAGTGGCAACTTCGAGATCGGCCAGATTTTCCCGTTTGACGACGATACCTGTCTGCATGACTTCAGCAACCTGACGTCCTCGACCGAGCTCTGCGTTCCTCAGACCGAGCGCTTCTTCCTCGGGGGCGAGCAGTCGATTCGGGGCTTCAGGTCCTACTCCATCGGACCGAGAGAAGACGTGGACGGCGACGGAGACCTCGACGCGGCCGGCGGATACAAGTACACGAGCATGAATGTCGAATACGTGTACAAGGTCAATGATCCGATCCGGTTCGTATTGTGGGCGGATGCGGGACAGGCATACGGCCACGAGCAGGATTGGGATCTCGATCAGCTGCGTTACTCCACGGGTCTGGAGCTGCGAGTCTTCCTCCCCGTGTTCCAGTTCCCCCTCAGGTTCATCTACGCGTTCAATCCCGATGAGCGGCCCGGCGACGACGACATCTTCGAGTCGTTCCGGTTCACGTTGGGGAATACGTTCTGATTGACTGGCACTTTCGAAAATTTGCTTCACTCCGGTGAAGCGTAAGGAGATCACATGAAGAAACTCACATTAGCGTTTTTTGTATTGATGCTGGCGATTCCGGCAATCGCCCAGGCTCCCTCTCGCATCGCGGTCATCGACGTCAATCGGGTGCTTGCGGAATCGGCGGCTGGCAAGGCCGCGTATGCCGCCCTGCAGAACGTCCAGAAGGGGCATGTCGCGAAGATCCAGGCAATGGAAGAGGAAATCACGAGACTCGAGGCGGACTATCAGCAGAAACGTCTTTCACTGAGCGAGGACAATCTCGCGGCCGTCGAGAAGCAGATCGCCGACAAGAGAGTCGCGCTCCAGCGCTATGGTCAGGACGCCGAGCGGGACCTGCAGGCTCAGCGCGCCCAGACCCTGAAAACCCTCAACGACAGGATCATGCCTCTGGTCGAGGAGGTCGGCAAGGAGATGGGCTTTGCCGTGATCTTCAACAAATACGAGTCGGGACTCGTCTATGCGTCCGACGCGGTCGACATCACCAATGTGATCGTTCAGCGAGTGGACCAGATGGGCCAGGCGAACTGACGCGAAACAGCAGATGATCCATCGAGCGCCCCGGTATTTCCGGGGCGTTCTCATTTGTATGTGCCGTCGCTGAGCGCTCACCCGATAGAATGCCGCAGTGATGGGTCTTCCGACAGTCAGAATGATCTGCGAGCTCGTCGGGGGCGAGTCGAGGATCGACCCTGCAATGGAGATCCGATCCGTCCGCTCTCTCGAGACTGCCGACACGAACGATCTTTCGTTCCTCGGTAGCGGCGTAAACGTGAAGAGAGCCGAGAGCTCGCGTGCGGGTGCGATCCTGGTGGATCGGAGCCTCGACGGGGACGACTCCCGCTGGATCAAAGTCGACGAGCCCGGGTACGCGCTTGCCCGGGTTCTTCAGGAATGGTTCGTCACCGATTACGCACCAACGGGTCGCTCCGATCTCGCGTCGGTGGCGGCCTCCGCGGACATCGGGCGAGGTGCACGAATCGGAGCGTGGGTCCGGATCGGCGAGGATGCCGTGATCGGCGAGGACGTGATCATTCATGAGCGGTGCAGCGTCGGACGGGGAAGTGCCGTCGGCGCGGGATCGGTCCTCCATCCCGGAGTCACGATCTATCCGGGTGTGACGATCGGCCAGAAGTGCGTCATCCATTCGGGCGCCGTCATCGGTGCCGACGGCTTCGGTTTCGTCACCCACAAGGGAACGCATCACAAGATTCCGCAGATCGGCGCCGTCATCATCGGCAACGACGTCGAGATCGGGGCGAATACGACCATCGACCGGGGCGCTCTCGAAGATACCGTCGTCGGTGATGGAACCAAGATCGACAACCTCGTCATGATCGCGCACAACGTGAAAATCGGGAAACATTGCTTTCTCGCCGCGGAAGTCGGAATCGCCGGCTCGACCGAGATCGGCGACTACTGTGCATTCGGCGGGCGGGCTGGCGCTTACGGGCATCTGAAGATCGGCTCCCGCGTTCAGGTTGCCGCCGTATCGGTCGTGACCAGGGATGTGGATGGCCCGATCACGCTGTCGGGGACTCCGGCAAGACCGTTGCGGGAGTACCTGCGGAAGGAGGCGCTCACGTGGCGGCTCACGAGTCTGTTCGACAGAGTCCGCAAGCTGGAGGGAGGAGGCGAAAGTGACTGAGAAGACCGAGTTTTCCGACAAGCCGACGTTGAACATTCAGGACATCCTGAAGCTGCTCCCCCACCGATATCCATTCCTCCTGGTCGACCGAATCGTCGAATGGGAACAGGACACGAGGATCGTGGGGCTGAAAAACGTAACGGCGAACGAGCCCTACTTCACCGGACATTTCCCCGGTGCTCCGGTGATGCCCGGCGTTCTGATTGTCGAGGCGATGGCACAGGTAGGCGCACTGTTGTTTCTCAAGGACATGCCGGACAGAGGGAGCAAGCTCTTCTATTTCGGCGGCATCGACCGGGCGCGGTTCCGGAAGCCCGTCGTTCCGGGAGACCAGCTGATCCTCGAGCTTACCGTGTTGAAGCGCCGATCGAACATGTGCAAGTACAGCGGTGTAGCAAAGGTCGGAGACGCAGTGGTCGCCGAGGCGGAGATCATGTCGGTGATGGCCGACAGACCGGAGTAGATCGGATGCCGGACATTCACCAGACCGCCTGGGTCGATTCGGGAGCGACGCTCGCAGACGACGTCGTCGTAGGGGCATTTTCCGTCATCGGAAGCGGAGTCGCCATCGGCGAAGGAACGGAGATCGGACCGCATACCCGCATCCAGGGAAACACGACTATCGGAAAGCGCAACCGGATCTACGGCCAGAGCTCGATCGGTACGGACCCGCAGGATCTGAAGTTCGGCGGTGCGCCGACTCGACTCGAGATCGGCGATGAAAACGTCATCCGCGAGTTCGTCACGATCAACCGAGGGACCGAGCACGGGGGCGGCCTCACCCGAGTCGGCAACTCGAACTTTCTGATGGCTTACGCTCACATCGCTCACGACTGTTTCATCGGGAATCATGTGATCTTCGCGAACGCGGGAACGCTCGCTGGGCATGTGACGGTCGAGGACCATGCCCTCGTCGGCGCATTCACGATGATTCATCAGTTCTGCAGGATCGGAAAGTATGCGTTTACCGGCGGTGGAACGATCGCAACCCAGGATGTCCTTCCATTCGTCAAGACGGTCGGAGCCCGGCCCCCCAAAACTTACGGCGTGAACACGATCGGACTCGAGAGAAAGGGTTTCTCGAAGGACGTCATCGCGGCGATCCGACGCGCCTACAACATCATTCGAACGAGCGCGACCCTTCGCGAAGGAGTCGACAAAATTCATCAGGAGCTTCCGGACGTCGAGGAGGCTCGCTATCTGGCAGATTTCGCGACTGACGCGAAGCGAGGATTCATACGATGACCGAAAGGGTGCGGACCGGTGTGGTCGGAGTCGGCTACCTCGGAGGGCTTCATACACGCGTTCTCACGGAGATACCGGAGGTCGAGCTCGTCGGGTTCGTCGAACCGGATGATCGGCGCGCCGGGGAGATCGGGGAGAAGTTCGGCCTGCAGCGATTCGATTCGGTTGCGGCGATTGCCCCCGAGATCGAGGCATGCGTCGTCGCGACTCCGACGGTCGAACATCACCGCGTTTCGGTCGAGCTGCTCGAGGCGGGCGTCGACGTGATGATCGAAAAACCGATCACCGCAAGCCTCGAGGAGGCGAACGAGCTGATCGGAATCGCCGAATCGAACGGCCGGCTCATTCAGGTCGGTCACGTCGAGCGATACAACCCGGCGATCGTTGCCGCCGCACCCGCCGTCAGCGAGCCCCGATACGTCGAAGCGCAGCGGATCGGCGTTTTTTCGGCACGCTCTCTCGACATCGACGTCCTTCTCGATCTGATGATCCACGACATCCATCTCGTCTATTCGCTCATCGGCAAGCCGGTCGTCGAGATCAGGGCGATCGGGATCCCGGTTCTGACCGACAGAGTCGACATGGCGAACGTCCGGCTCGAAATGGAGGGAGGCGCGGTCGCCAACCTCGTCGCCAGCCGTGTCGCCAACGACAAGATGAGGAAGTTCAGAATCTTCGGCAAGGATTCCTATGTGTCGGTCGACACGAAGGACCAGGACGCTCGCGGTTACAGGCTCCTGCGCGATGGGGACTCGAAAACGGTCGAGGTTCTCAACCTCGAGGTCGAGCGGAAGGAGCCGCTCAGGGCAGAGCTGGATGCGTTCATCGACTGCGTGCGCTCGCGCGAGAAGCCGCTCGTCGACGGACGGGATGGGATGGCCGCCCTCGAGCTCGCGCTCAGAATCGGTGAGGAGATCGAGCGTACGACGCCTGTTTAGAAGCAGGAATCAGGAATCAGGAGTCAGGAATCAGGGATCATGAATCAACTCTCAGCGATGGCGAAACCCTGATTCACGAGCCTGCCGCCAGATCCTTCGCCGTCCTCCGGCGGCTCCTAATGAAACGGCCACGAAATTTTTTGGACTTTGACCCTTTTGCGGCGCTTCGCTTGGGCTGATGTCCCAACCTGCAAGGTCCCTCGCTTGCCCACCCGACCGCCCGCTCGGGACGACGTCGGTTTGAGTATGGGGTGCGGAGTTTTGCGGGATCCGGTTTTCATTCCCGCTTCACCGGCGCAACGCGCCGGTCAATTGCTCAGGATGACGAGTGATCCATCTCCCACGTTTTCACATTCTAAAATTTCTGGTTCCTGCTTCCTGGTTCCTGCCCCCTGATCCCTGATCCCTAATCCCTGCTTCTCTCATCCTCTCGAAATCGTGACCCGTCGGATTCTGGAAAACGCGGAGGCCGAATTCGGGCAGGATCGCGAGAAGGTGATCGAAGACGTCCGCCTGGATCGCTTCGTACTCCGCCCACGCGGTGGTCTTCGTGAAGACGTAGATCTCGAGAGGCAGACCATCGGAGCCCGGCTCGAGATGCCGGACCAGAAAGGTCATCGCGGAATGAACGTCGGGACGCTGCTGAAGATACTTGACGACATACGCGCGGAAAGTGCCGACATTCGTGAGGCGCCGCGCATTGGCGACGAGATCGGACTCGGTCAGGACCTTTTTATTGTACTCCTCGAGCTCCGATCGCTTTCCTGCGATGTAGTCGCGCAGGAGGACGAAGCGTTCGAATCGCTCGATCTCGGCCTGATCGAGGAACCGGATCGAGCGCATGTCGATGTGGATCGGACGCTTGATCCGCCGGCCGCCCGACTCCTGCATGCCGCGCCAGTTGCGGAACGACTCGTCGATCAGCTTGTAAGTCGGGATCGTCGTGATCGTCTTGTCCCAGTTCTGAACCTTGACCGTGTGGAGCGCGATGTCGATGACGTCGCCATCCGCGCCGTACTTCGGCATCTCGATCCAGTCGCCGATCCGGACCATGTCGTTCGATGCGATCTGGATGCTGGCGACCAGTGAAAGGATCGTGTCGCGGAAGATCAGAAGAACGACCGCCGTCATCGCTCCGATTCCGGTGAGCAGATAGAGCGGCGAGCGATCGAGCACCAGCGCAATCGCGAACACGACTGCCATGATGAAGAGAAAGATCTTGGCGATCTGAAGGTAACCTTTGATTGGCCGCCCTCGTGACACCGGATACGACGAGTAGACCTCGTTGGTGGCGGTCAGGATCGCGCTGATCAGCATGACCACGACGAAGACCATCGCCGCCAGCATGACGTTGAGCAGACGGTCGATGGCCTCCGGGTCGATGCCCGGAAGCAACGGCAGTCCGAAGTGCAGAACGACCAGCGGCATCAGAGCTGCCGCACGCCGCAGGACCTTCGGCTGGAGGAGCACGTCGTCCCAGCTGAATCGAGAGTTCCGGACCATGCTGGTCACGGCGCGGGTCAGGTACCTCCGGACGACGAAGTAACTGAGAGCCGCGGCGAGCAGCAGACTCGAGGTTCCGAGGAGCGTCGCCAGCGCAGGATGAGCCTCCAGCCACGCTGCGATGCGAGTCAGCGACTCATTCATCGGAGGCCTCCAGAAAGTCGCGCGTCGGGCCACCGGTCAGATCGAAGTCGATGAGAAAGGCGTCGTGACCTCGAGGAGTGTCGATCTCGAGAAGCTGGGCGGGCCTTCCCAGCGACACGAGGGCCTCGTGAACTTTCGCGACTTCATCCGGCGGAAAAAGCCAGTCGGTCGTGAATGAAATCAGAAGCGAAGGCCCGGTCCAGTTTCGAAAGGCGTCCTGGAGCGACCCGTACTGTTCCTCGAGATCCATCTCGTCCATGGCCGCCTGAACCCGGATGTAGGAGTTGGCATCATAGGAATCGGCGAACTTCCGTCCCTGGTGCTCGAAGTAGGAGTCGATCTCGAATTGTCGCGTTCCATGCCGTCGTCTGCGGCCGAATTTCTCTTCGAGCGCCTCGAGCGAGAGATAGGTCATGTGGCCGACCATGCGGGCGACCTCGAGTCCCCTCAGCGGGGCGGGGTTGTCGTAGTAGTCGCCGCCGTTGAAATCCTCATCGGCCTCGATGATCTTCCGACCGATCACGTGCCATCCGATTCCCTCGACCGGAACCGCCGCGGCCGCCGCCATCGCGACGATTCGCCTGATCATCTCGGGGTGAAGCGCCGCCCACATGAGCACCTGCATCCCGCCGAGCGATCCTCCCACGACGGCATGGAGACGGTTGATTCCGAGATGTTCCACGACAAGACGTTCGGCGCGGACCATGTCGTCGATCGAGATCCAGGGGTAGCTCGAGCCGTACGGTTTTCCGGTCGTCGGGTCGATCGACGAGGGTCCCGTGGTTCCCCAGCAGGATCCGGGAAAGTTCACGCAGATCACGAACCAGCGCTCCAGATCGATCGGCTTGTCGTACCCGATCATCCCGTCCCACCAACCCGGCCGCTCGTCATCGCTGGAGTAGACACCCGCGGCGTGCGCACTCGGTGAGAGCGCGTGGCAGACGAGGATCGCATTCGACCGGTCTTCGGCCAGCGCGCCGTAGGTCTCGTAGACGATCTGAAAGGGCGAGATCCGCTCGCCGCTCGCGAACTCGAACTCGTCGAGCGTGAGCGTCCTCGGTGGATCGCTGATGAATGTGTCGTCGATTCGCTGATGAACCGCCATGCGGATGCGGAGTGTAACAGCCGGGCAAGGGTCTCGCCCTCCGCGGCGGCCAAGCTGGTAAGCTTCCGCCTCAGGAGGGCGTGGATGGTACTCGTCAACAAGGCGACCAACGAGATCACGGTCAAGCTCGTCTATTACGGGCCCGGTCTGTGCGGAAAGACGACCAATCTCGAGAAGATTTACGGCAACGACAAGATCGGGAACAAGGGGAAGATGATCTCGATGGCGACCGAGACCGATCGCACCCTCTTCTTCGACTTCATGCCGATGGACCTCGGCACCGTCGGGGGACAGAAGATCAAGGTCACCCTCTACACGGTGCCCGGCCAGGTCTTCTACGACGCGACGCGAAAGCTCGTCCTTCGGGGCGCGGACGGCGTCGTCTTCGTCGCCGATTCGCAGAAGTCGATGAAAGACTCGAACATCCAGAGTCTCGACAACCTCTACGAGAATCTGCGGATCAACCGGCTCGACCCGGAAAAGATCGCTCTCGTCTTTCAGCTCAACAAGAGAGATCTTTCCGAGGTTTCTTCTCCGGACGAGATGAAAGCCTATCTCGGCGTCGGCGATCATCCCGTGGTCGAGGCATCGGCACTTCAGGGGCAGGGCGTCAGCGAGACGCTGCGGAAGGCCGTTGCGAAGATTCTCGAGAACCTGAAGAACAATGTCGACTACAAGCTCTCGGAGGAGGATCACGCGACCGCGATGCAGGCGTCGGCCGAGAGCTCGCCGGCGAACGCCTCGCCGGAACCAGTGCCGGCGCCGTTCGAAGCCGCGTCGGTGTCCCCGGAAGCGTCGGGCCCTCAACGGGAGGAGCTCCAGGCAATTCGTCAGCAAACCGAGGAGCTCATCGGACGGCTCGAGAGCGCGCTCCAGACGGCGAAAATGCAGAGCCAGCGTCTGGGCGAGCTGCTTCGAGAGTGAGTGACGAAGCTTGACCTGGTATCAGGAGTGGTTCGGCGAGGACTATCTCGAGCTTTATGCTCATCGAGGCGAAGACGAAGCACGAATGCATGCCCGCTTCGTCCATGAGCGATTCGACCGGATCGATGGCCTGCTGCTCGATCTCGCCTGCGGTTCGGGACGCCACCAGCGGGAGCTCGAAGCACTTGGTTACGACGTCCTCGGTCTCGACCTTTCCCCCTATCTTCTCGCCCGGGCCCGGATGTCGGACAGCGGTGCGAGCCTCGTTCGCGCAGATATGAGAATGCTGCCGCTGGGGATTGGCACGGTCGCGGGTCTGGTCAATTTCTTCACGAGCTTCGGCTACTTCGAGGACGATGAGGACAACGAAGACGTCGTCCGTGAGATGGCCCGGGTTCTTCGTCCGGGCGCCCCCTTTCTTTTCGACTACATGAACGTTCCGCTCGAGCGCGAGCGACTCGTTTCCCACGAGGAGCAGATCGTCGGGGACCGAGAGGTTCGAATCGAGCGGTGGTTCGATACCGGCTCGCGTACGTTCAACAAGAGGATCTTCATCGGGAACCGGTCATTTCTCGAGCGTGTACGCGCCTACGAGCCGGAGGAGATCCGGAAGCTCTTCGAGGATGCCGGTCTGGTCATCGAGGCGGTCTGCGGGGATTTCGAGAGTTGCGACTGGACGCCGGAGAGTCCGCGGCTCGTTCTGATCGGAAGGCGTGGATGAGCAAGAAAAAGTCCGCTGTCGAGACGCTGGAGCTGCCTCTGGAGGACTATCCGGGCTTCAATCCGCTCGCTCTGGACCTCGTGCGAGGGGAATCGAAGGCGCGGAAGTTCTTCGACTCGGCCGACGAGGACTTCCGCCGCCCTTCGCCAGATCTGGCGGCGGCGCTGGTTCGCTACAACCACCAGGTCGGCAACGATGCCGCGACGCTGGTGAGTCGATGGAGGGCCGGCGCGGTCACGATCGTCGCGGGACAGCAGGCCGGCTTTGCAGGCGGTCCTCTCTATACGCTCGCGAAGATCGCATCCCTGCTCGACCTTCAACGATCCCTTTCCGAGAAGGGAATCGACGCCATTCCCGTCTTCTGGATCGCCACCGAGGACCATGATTTCGACGAGGTCGCCCGGGCGGAGCTCAGGATCGGCCGCGAGACGGTGCTGGTGAAGTCGGCCGAGCACCCCGGCGAACGCTTCTGCGTCGGGCCTCTCCCGATTCCGCGGGATCTCGTCGAGGCATTTCTCGAGGCAACCGGAGCGAAGAGGCCGCACTGGCTCGCGGAGGGGATCACCTTCGGGGAATCGTTCGCACGGCTGATCGCCTCGACCGTTCCCGGCAAACTGATTCTGGTCGACTCGCTGCTCCCCGATCTCCGCAGCGAAGCGGGAGGCTTTCTCAGCCGTATCCAGGAAGAGCGGCAGGCGATCCTCGCGAGGATGGACGAAACCTCGCGGGCACTCGCAGCGGCAGGTTATCGCCCTCAGGTCGAAGCGAGATCGGGCGACGAAGAGATACCGCTCCTCTACGAGCTCGACGAGAGGATGGTCCGCCGGCCGTTTCCCGAGGAAGCCGACGTGTCGCCCGAGCGAATCTCGACGGCGGCGCTCGCACGTCCTCTTCTTCAGGACGCCGCCTTCACACCGTGGGCTTTCATCGGAGGGCCGGCGGAGGTCGCGTATTACGCGCAGCTTCGAGGGGTTCACGAGTATCTCGGAATCCACAGGCCGCGAGTGATGCTGCGAGGCCATGCGTTCGTCGCGCCGGCGAAGGAGCTGCGCGCGGCGTTCGAGTACGGGCTCGAGCCCTACGAGATGTTCTTCGACCCCGACACGACCATCATGGAGCGGGAGCAGCCGCTGAGGGCGACCCTCGAGGAGGAGCTCGCTGCGCTCAGGGAATCGCTTTCCTCGAGGTTCGGCGCGCTCGCCGAAGCGATCGGAAACGTCGACTCCACCATGAAGCGGCCATTCGAAAGATCGCGGAAGAGCATCGAGTACCATCTCGATCAGGCCCGGCGCCGCGGAACCCGTGCGATCGCGCGGCGCCACGCGGAGCGGTTCGCGGCTTTCGAACGTCTTCACGACACCCTGATGCCGCGAGGCGTTCCACAGGATCGGATCATGAGCTGGCTCAGCTATCAGTGGTATTCACACACCGACCTCCTCTCTGCCTTCGAGGGGCGCCTCGCTCCGCAGAAATCGACCTTCAAAGTGATTCCAATCGGAGGAGATGCGTCATGAGCGAGCTCGCGAAAGTCGACCTTCTCGTTTTCGGCGCGCACGCCGACGACATCGAGCTCGCCTGCGGGGGAACCATCCTGAAAACGGTGCGATCGGGCGGCCGGGCCGGCATCGTCGACCTGACGCGGGGCGAGATGGGGACACGAGGCGACGTCGAGACCCGACTGAAGGAGAGCCTCGCTTCCGCCGAAGTCCTCGGAGCCACGTTCCGCGAGCGCGTCGACTTCGGGGACGGCGGGATGCGCACCGGCCCCGAGGAAGAGGACCGGCTGATCGAGATCATCCGCGCGTGCAGACCTCGAATCATCATCGGGCCATGGCCGGATGAACGCCATCCGGATCACGTGCGGGCGGGACGGCTGATCACCGACGCCTGGTTCTACGCCGGGCTGGAAAAGCGGATGCCGCATCTTCCGTCCCACCGGGCGGACGCCGTCGTTTACTACCAGCAGAACTACATTCAGCATCCGAGCTTCGTCGTCGACGTCACCGACGTCTGGGAGGATCGGATGAAGGCGGTCCGCTGCTATGAGTCGCAGTTCTGGAAGGCGGACTCGAAAGAGCCGGAGACGTTCATCTCGAGGAAACCGTTCATCGAGATGATCGAGGCGCGGGCGCGGCACTTCGGTGCTCTGATCGGGCGCGACAAGGGGGAGGGATTCCTCACGCGGCAACCGCCGATGATCGAAGACATCGCCGCGGCCTACGCGGGAAGGGAAATCCATTGAAAGTCGGAATCACCTGCTATCCCACCTACGGGGGTTCGGGTGTCGTCGCCACCGAGCTCGGCATCGCCCTCGGGGACCTCGGGCACGAGGTCCACTTCATCAGCTATGCGTGGCCGTCGCGCCTGAGCGTGCTTCACGAACATGTGCGATTTCACGAGGTCACGGTGACGCCGTATCCGCTGTTCGACAGCTACCCGCCGTATACGCTGGCGCTTGCCACGAAAATGGCGGAGGTCGCCCGCTACGAGGGACTCGACGTTCTCCATGTTCACTACGCGATTCCTCACGCGATCAGCGGCTTTCTCGCCAAGCAGATTCTCGGAAACGACGATCTCAAGCTGGTGACGACGCTGCACGGGACCGACATCACGCTGGTCGGACGAGACGCGAGCTACCTCCCGATCACTGAATTCGGGATCAACGCCTCCGACGGAGTCACGGCCGTGTCGAACTGGCTCCGCGATGAGACGAACGCGTATTTCGATATCAGGAAGGAGATCGCGGTGATCCCGAACTTCGTGGACCCGAAGCGTTTTCAGAATGGAGGCGACTGCGCCGTCCGCAGCTGGATTACCGAGGGGGAGCGGCTGATCGGCCACGCTTCGAACTTCCGTCCCGTCAAACGCGTCCTCGACATCCTCGAGGCTTTCGAGATCATCCTGAAGCGGGTTCCTTCGCGACTGCTCATGATCGGGGATGGTCCCGACCGCTCCCGTGCTGAATCATTTGCACGCGAGCATGGCCTTGGCGACCACGTGATCTTTCTCGGGAATGTCCCCAACATCGAAGAGCTCATCGGGGGGTGCGACGTTTTTCTCCTTCCCTCGGAGACCGAGTCGTTCGGCATGGCGGCTCTCGAGGCGCTGGCCTCGGAGGTTCCGGTCGTCGCGACCCGGACCGGAGGGCTCCCCGAGGTGATCATCGAGGGAGAGGTCGGCTATCTGGTGGAGGTCGGCGATACGAAGGAGCTCGCGGAGCGGGCGATCTCGATTCTCGCCGACCCGGAGAAACGGAAAAAGATGGGCCGGGCAGCGCGCGATCACGCGATCACGACTTTCCACGTCGACCGAATCGTCCCGAAGTACCTCGACTTCTACGAGAACGTGTAGAAGCAGGTTGGAGGTTGGAGGTTGGAGGTCGAAAGGGCTCGGACGGTCGCGAGTGACGACGTCGTGAGGTTCTGTTTCGTCTCTCAGTCCACGACGTCCACATCGTCCACGACGTCCACATCGTCCACAACCTCAAACCTCCAACCTCCAACCTTCCAGCATGTTCACGATCTCCTGACCGCCGGGACCGGCAAACATTGCAACCTTCGCTGCCGCCATGCGTCTCTATTGGTAGCACCAACGTCCGACGGCGAGAAATCCGAAAGGGGAGCAATGTGATGATCCGGGAAGCGAGTTCCAGTGCAGCCGAGCGAATCGAGGGGGGAAGCGTGGACGTGGTGATCGGAATGGCGGCAGTGAAACCGGAGATCGAGGTCGCCAGGGAAATCCTCTCCTTTCTGCCGGAAGAGATCATCCTCTCCGAAGAGTCGGATCGAGGAGTGGTCCGCTACCATGTTTCCGATTCGATGGACGGATGGAAGCTGAGGGAGATCGTATTCAGCAGGAAGAGCCTTCTCAGGCTGATCGACGACCCGAACCGGGACGTCAAGATCTCCTACATGCGTCGCGAGATCGAGCGCGCGGCGCCCTCGCGCACGCAGTGGCTGTTCCCCAGACTTCCGATGTCGGAGATGCTCGGCGCTCAGCTTCCCGCTTCGAGGTAATCGAGGACGAGGTTCGTCATTGCCTTTGCGCCGACGGTCAGCGCGCTCTCATCGATGTCGAACTCCGCGGTGTGCAGGTTCGCCGTGATGCCTCGTTCCGGATTGCCGACGCCCAGCACGTAATAGAACCCCGGAATTGCCTCGGCAAAGTGCGCAAAGTCCTCGGCCACCATCTGCTGGCCGGCCATGACGACGTTCTCGCTGCCGAGTGTCGAACGGAGCGAGGCGATTGCCATCTCCGAGAGCTCCGGATCGTTCACCGTTGGGGGATTCGAAGAGTCCGCGAACGACACCGAGGCCGATGCTCCGACGGCTTTCGCAGTGTCCTCCACGATCTGATGGATCGAGTCGCGGGCGAGGTCGCGCACCGCCGGTGACAGCGTCCGGAGGGTTCCCTCCATTTCCACGAGCGGCGGAATGACGTTGAAGCGCGTTCCGCCCCGAATGATCCCGATCGAGACGACGACCGGCTCGGTGGGATCGACGCGGCGGGCATCGATCGTCTGGAGCGCCGTGACGATCTGCGCGGACGCGACGATCGGGTCGACGCCGAGATGCGGCTGCGCGCCGTGGCTCTGCTTTCCTTCGACGCGGATCGAGAAGGTGTCCGACGAGGCGAAGAATGGTCCCGGCCGAACGCCGACGGTTCCGGCTTTGAGCGCCGGCCACGCGTGGAGCGCGAAGATCGCTTCCGGCTCATACTTTTCGAAGATCCCCTCCTCGAGCATCAGCGGCGCCCCTCCCTTCTCGCCCGGCGGCGGCCCCTCCTCGGCGGGCTGGAAGATCATGATCACCCGTCCCGGGAGCGTCTCCCGGTTCTTCCAGAGGACCTCCGCCACGGTCAGCCCGATCGCGATGTGCGAGTCGTGTCCGCACGCGTGCTTCACGCCCGGATTACGCGACTTGTACGGAACGTCGATCGTCTCCTCGATCGGAAGAGCATCGATGTCGGCGCGGACCGCGACGGTTGGTCCCGGCAGTCCGCCTCGAATGTCTCCGACGATTCCGGTGCGCGCGATGCCGGTCTCGATCGGGATGCCGATGTGTCGGAGCTGATCTGCGATCCGCCTGGATGTTTCGACCTCGCGGTTGGAGAGCTCGGGGTACTGATGAAATGTGCGGCGGAGCGCGATGCATTGCTGCGCGAGCGCTTCAATCTGGGCATCGATTTCGGGACGGGGCGCGGCGTTGAGCTCAACCGCGGCGAGCCCGGCAACCATCAGAACGAGTGGGACGACGATCACGTTTCGCATGGACAAAGCCTATAAGAAAAGAGTGAAGAGTGAAGGGTGAAGGGTGAAAAAAAGAGTGAAGAGTGAAGAGTGAAGAGTGAAAAAGAGAGACTCACCCCGCCCAGATTTCTTCGCCCGCGCTTCGCCGGGCCCGGACCGCTCGCGCATACTCACCTGACGTCATCCCGAGCGGGCGGTCGGGCGGGCAAGCGAGGGACCTCTCAGGTTGGGACATCAGGCCAAGCGAAGCGCTGGAAGGCGTCGCGTGCAAAGAACGAAGCTCGTGAGTCGACGGTGCCGGTGCCTCTCTTTCACTCTTCACTCTTCTTTTCTCACCATCGGCTGGAAACGCATATAGGTGAGCGAGCGCCAGATCCACTCGAGAGGTCCGAATCGGAACCGCCGCAACCACAGCGAGCTCAGCCACGCTTCGAGCGCAAAGATGGCGATCGTCATCGGGAGAAACCAAGCGGGTCCGAGCGTTCCGTAAAGCCCGAGGCCCCAGCTGTAGAAGATCGCCGTGCCGATGACCGCCTGACCGATGTAGTTGCTCAGCGCGGTCCTGCCGATTGCCGCTCCGGACGCGAAACGACGCCGCCAGACCCGGGACTGGCAGAGAAGGATGATCGCAATGATGTAACCCGCGCTGAGAAGGGGAACGCTGAAGTACTGGATTACGAACGCGACGAGACCGAGTGGCGATGGAGGAAAGGGAGGGGCGGGATCGAACCATCGGATCAGCGTGGCCGCGACGTTTCCCGCAACGCCGAGCACGAGACACCAGATCATGACGGTCCGGTAGCGTCCGAGCTTTTCCGGAGGCGGTGTGAGCAGCCGCTTTCTCCATGTCCACATACCAGCGAGAAACAGTGCGAGCAACTGTGAGAAAAGGATCGGCAGGTAGTTCCAGTTCTGCCCGAAGACCTCACTGACGCGCTGCGCCTGGATCTCACCGAGGCTTCCGAGGGCATAGGCATTCATGGCCTGGGCGATGACTTCGGGGTCGCCCGCGGGATCGGGGACCTCGAACCCGGTTGCGATGATGAAGATCCCGCCGAGCAGGGTGATGAGGAGCGGCACGAAGTAGAGCGGCACGGCCCAGAAGAAAATCGTCCGGTCCTTCGCGTTCCGAAAGAAGAGAAGAAAGAGGCCCGTCAGCGCGTAGGGAACCAGGATGTCGCCCCACCAGATGAAGAGCCCGTGAACGAGCCCGAAGCCGATGAGGATCAGCAGCCGTCGAATGTAGCGGCCGCCGAACCGCGCGCCGCGGGCTCGGCTCCGCTCGAGCTGAACCGCGAAGCCGATTCCGAAGAGGAGAGCGAAAATCGTGATGAATTTCCCCTGGATGAACGTATCGATGAACGCCTGCGCCAGCCGGTCCGGCATTGCCGTCCAGAAGCGGCGCGGGTCGAAGTAGACGACGGCGGGAGCGGCGAATCCGCGCATGTTCGCGGCGAGTATGCCGAAAAGCGCGAGTCCGCGAAGGACGTCGATCGTCAGAACCCGCTCGGTGAGCGAGATCGGAGCGATCGGATCGGTCAGCGGAGCGCTCGACTCCTCGGGAAGCTCGAGGGCGGGTTGCGGGACGGCAGCTGGATCGGGCGTCGTGTCCACGAAAGTGATTCTAGCCGTATGGGTTCCCCGGAATCTCCCACCGGTAACCCGGCGGCAAGGCTCCCTGCTGGCTCCTTTGCGAGTCTCACAGCCATCGTCGGGTCCGGGCTCGATACTTCTCGAATTCGGCGCCGAATCGGGATGAAAGAATCCGCTCCTCCGGCACGATCTGAAAGCGGGTGAGCCAGACCGGCAACAGCGGCACGATCGCGAGGCTGATCCAGTTGTCGAGCAAGACGGCCAACGCCGTGAGCGCGATCAGAAGAGCGAGGTACATCGGGTTTCTGCTCAACCGGTAGATTCCGCCGACGACGAGCAACGAGGCCTCCTCCGGACGTCTCGGATCGATCGTCGTCCGGGACCTCGTGAACTGGAGAAGAGCGAGGGAGGCGACGGCGATTGCCACGAGAGCCAGCGCAGCCGCAATGTGATGACGGAACGGAATCCCGATCGCAAGACCGGGCATGAAACGTTCTGCGAGGATCATGATCGTTGCGCATGCCATAAAGATGATCGGCGGATGAACGGCGAGCTCGAGCCGCTTCATCGTTTCCTGGCCATGAACCAATGATTCTGGGCCAGCGGAGTGAAAAGACGGGTGAGGACAGCATCGGCGCTGTCGACGATCCGAGTCAGCGACTTCGACCGGTGAAAGCTCCGAGGCAGGCGGTTCCACGAATTTCTCGGAAGGAAACCATGGCGATGGGTCTCGAGCAGGTCGAGACCGGCGTTCGCCACGAGTCGCCGTATGTCCTCACGTGTGTAGCGATGCCGGTGATAGTGAAACTCCCCCTCTTCGTCCGGCTCGCGATGAAGGAGTCGACTGACCGCTTCGTTGAGACTCATCCGGTTGGGAAAATGGCAGGCGATGAAGAGCCCGCCGGATCGAAGAATCCGCCGGATCTCGAGAAGGGCATCCGGCTCGTTCCCGCCCGTTTCACGCACGTGCTCGAGAACCCCGACGCTGAAGACGGCGTCGAACGACTCGCTCTCGAACGGGAGATCGGTGGGAGAATCGAGGCTTCCTCGTACGAATTCGAGACGTGAAGCAAGATTCGGCTCGAGTGAGGCGAAGATCTCGGGAGGGTCCTCGAGCGAGTACGCCGTGACCCTGTATCCGGCGCGGAGGAGCCAGTACGAAAAGTGTCCGCGGCCGCAGCCCCAGTCGAGAACGCGCGATCCGGCCGGAACGAGCCTGAGCGTGAGATCGTGCAGAAAACGATACTGGCTCGCGGCGGTAAGCGAGAGGAGCTGATCATTGGTGTTGCCGGGATCGATCGAGCGGAGCGCCGCGTGGTAGCGGGCGAGATCATCGAGTGAGGACATCGAACGGAGAAGATATCAGCGAGAGTCCTGGACGGAGTCGACCAGGGGATTTCTCACCTTGAGATCGCGAAATCGCGAGAAGTCCCGATCCGCCGTCCAGAGCTCGCGAAGGTTCCAGCGGATGCAGATCGCGGCAATGCGAGCGTCATGAATGGCCGGCCCCGCGATCCGCGCTCCTGCCACGACGTCACGAAGATGCGGCCAGTACCCAGAGTCTTCACCGATGAGTCGAATCCGAGGGGCCTCCATCCACGCCTCCAGCTGGGAGATTGCCCGGTCGGTCGGAGTCGGCGGATCGTAGATGCGGGGATGTGTGACGATGGCCAGGAACTCGTGAACCACGGGCCAGGGAATCGCCCAGTTCTCGGATCCTTCCGCCAGACTCGCGATCATCGCTGAAGCGGGCTGATGCCATGGGGAGTCGGCTCGGTGCGCGTAGACGAGAATGTTCGTGTCGACGCCGATCACTCCCCGCGACCCTCATAGATCATCCGGCGGATCTCGCTCCAGTCGCCTTCCCGGATGCCGGGCTGAACGCCGTTACCGCCGAAGGATTCGTCGCGGAGTGTGAAGGTGCCCCGCTCGGTTCGCCGCTCGATGGCGAGCTCCAGACCTTCTTCGATGAGGGCGCGGAGTGAGATCCTCTCACGCATAGCGAGATCCCTGGCAGCGTCCAGGAGGGGCTCGCGAATTTCGACAGTCGTCTTCTTCGGCATCGTATGATATAAATATGGGTATATAGCGCCCATATTCCCATACTCAAGTGGCGTCAGGCGCGGGAAAGCGGCAGACGTCGAGGAGCAGGCACCGGCGGCATTGCTCCGCCTTTTTCTCGCGGGAGCACATTGCGAGGACTCCCATCCGGCAGATCGCGAAATCGTAGCGGACGGGATCATCGGGGCTCATGGCGGAGAACTTCGAGGTGAGCTGGCGGGCCGTTTCCAGATCGGCGCTCTTCCGATCGATCAGCCCGAGAAACGTCGCGATGCGATGGACGTGGGTATCGACCGGCATCAGAAGCTTCGCGGGATCGACGAAGGTCCAGAGCCCGAGATCCGGCTCTTCGCGCCGGACCATCCACCGGAGATAGAGGTTCATCCGCTTGCATGCGCTCCCGTCGCGGGGATCGCTGAGGAGATAACGGAGCGACCTCGGGGGATTGGACCGTTCGGCGAGAATCGACTGCACGAAGCGCGAGAGCGAGCCGGAGACATCGGGTTCGAAAGGATCGAAACCTTCGCGGAAGCGAGCCCCGAGAGAGCCGCTCGAACGGATCGCGAGAGAGACCCGGGTGAGGAGCGCCACCAGATCCGCGGTCTTGTGGAAGCGATGCGAAAAGCCGCGGAAGATCCGGCCGGCGACGCGCGGGGAAAGGCCGTTTGCGAGAAAGAGATACGGCCCGGGCGACATCCTTCCGAGAATGCCGCGGACGTTGCGAAGCGCGATGTCGGCGCGGCCGTAGGCGAAAGCCGCCGCGATGAGTCCGGCCGTCTCCTGATCAAGCGGGTCGTCGAAGTCGCGGACGGCCTCGAGGGGATCGGGGCTGAGATGCGAGATGTCGAACGACGCTACGAGCTCGTCGAGTCTGGCGGAGAGAGTTGCGCCATCGGCAACCGGGCGGACGTGGGAGGAAGGTGGCATCGGAGTGACGGGGTCGGGGGGGGAAAAGGGAAATAAACGGGACAATAAACCCGCTTTAGGCCCAATTTGGCGTGTATTTAGCAATTAAAACCCCCCCCCCGGCGTTAAACAAGACCCGGGGGGGGGGAGTGCGCTCCTGTATCAACACCCTAAATTCCGGGCGGGGGGCGCCGGGCCCCCCCACGCAAAAACAAATAAAAA